>RFNL01000400.1 GCA_009927195.1 Betaproteobacteria bacterium
ACGGCGCAATTGCCGCTGTTGCAAGATTTCAGCGAAAGTGAAGTGGGGCAACCCATGGAGCAGTTTGTTTGGAACGGAAAGCGCTACAGCCGATCATCGCTGAATTACTTGTTGGGCCTGTGCTTTTTGAAAGTGCATCTGGGCGAAGATGTTCCCCGCACGGTGTTGGAGATTGGTGGCGGCTTTGGAACCCTGGGTGAAATATGGGCCCAAGCCAATATCCCAGGTTGGCAATACATTGACATCGATATCCCACCCACCCAGTGTGTGGCCGATCATTACCTCAAAGCCGTGTTGGGTCATGAACAAGTGACCAGCTTTGATGAAATCCCTGACGGCCAAGACATTCGCATTGACCATTTGCGACCGGCATCGGTTTTGTGCTCGTGGCAAATAGAGCAGTTGCAAGGTAAGGTGGATTTGTTTGTCAACTTCATTTCGTTTCAGGAGATGGAACCCGATGTGGTGGCCAATTATTTGCACCATGTGGATCGGTTGCAATCGCGTTGGGTTTTGCTGCGCAATATGCGCGAGGGCAAGCAAATCCAAAAAGACGGCCATGTGGGCGTGAAAACACCCATCCGCTCCGACGACTATGTGCACATGCTGCCCAACTATCAATTGGTGGCGCGCAATGTGCATCCCTTTGGGTTTGAAACCGTGGATGGATTCCATTCTGAGTTGCAATTGTTCAAACGGATGTGAGCCATGAAGCGACTCGCCATCATTCCAGCCCGTGGTGGGAGTCGTCGCATCCCACGCAAAAACATTCGCGATTTTGGCGGTGCGCCGGTGATCCATTGGCCGATTTCAACGGCCTTGTCATGTGGCTTGTTCGATCAGGTGGTGGTGAGCACCGATGATGAAGAAATCGCTGCAGTGGCGCGAAAGTCGGGGGCTTTGACGCCGTTCATGCGGCCGGTGGAGTTGGCCGACGACTACACGCCGACCCGCCAAGTGGTGAACCATGCGATCAAGGCGTGCGAGGCCGTTTGGGGCCGGTTTGATCAGGTCTGCTGCATTTATGCCACGGCACCTTTGATCGACGCCGACGATCTGATCAAGGCCCACCAATTGTTGGCCCAAAGCCAAGCGCAGTTTGTCTTTTCGGCGGTGGCATTTGACTTTCCCATCCAGCGTGCCTTTCACTTGAACGGTGAGCAACAACCCACCATGATCGAGCCGGAACACCGTTTCACCCGCTCGCAAGACTTGGTGCCCGCCTATCACGATGCCGCCCAGTTTTATTGGGGTTGGCGTGATGCGTTTGTGCGGGGCGACCACATGTTTTCAGACTGCGCCAAAGCGCATGTATTGCCAGGACACCGGGTCAGAGACCTGGACACTGAAGAAGACTGGCAAGTGGCGCTGGCCTTGTGGCAAGCCAAGCCCAAAGCGTTGAGGTGCGCGGCATGATGATCGTGCGGTGCGATGCCAACCCGCAATGGGGCATGGGCCATTTGACCCGCTGCCGTGCATTGGCCGTTGCCTTGTATCAACTGGGCATGCCCGTCGCCATGGTCGGCCCAGAGCGCGCATTTGCGCAAGCGGGCGACGAGAAGTTGTTTGCACACTGGCAGCCCATGGCTTGGCACGATGACCCCTCAGCGGGCGCGCATCAGCTGTTGGACTTGGCCGAAAAATGGCAGGCCGATGGCTTGATATTGGACGAACCCCGTGCGGGCGAGGCGTATCAGCAGGCATTGTTTGAAGCCGGACTGCCTTGGTTGCAGTTTGATGGAACGGCTCAAAAACCCTTGTGGGCCAGCTGGGTGTTGAATGCCTTGCCCAGTGCCAACGCCAGCGATTACGCCAAAGTTTTGCGCACCCCCTCGACCACCTTGTTGCTGGGTCCCCAATTCGCCGTGTTGCGGCCCGAGTTTGCAGCGGTTCGCAATGCCAACAAAAGCGCAACGCCTATCAATATTTTGGTGTCTTTTGGTGGGGGCGACGACCGGGGCGCCATGGCATGGTGCATCCAGTCCCTGTTGCCCTTGCTTGGTGAGGACACCCGTTTGAAAATCATCAGCGGCCAAGCCAATCCGCGCAATGCGAGCAACTTGACACTGATCCCCCCCAGCCACCGGGCATGGATCGAATACGCCATCCAACCGGACGAGCCCTGGACCATCATGGCGCAGTGCCACATGGCCGTGTTGGCCAGTGGCACCACCGTGTACGAAGCCAATTGCTGTCGCCTGCCCATGGTGCTCCTGTCGTTGGTAGACAACCAGCATGCACCAGGTCAGGCTTGGGGAAAAGCACAACAGGCACGATATCTGGGACCTTGGGAAACGGTACAAGCCGACACTTTTCGCCATACCGTTGCTCATTGCCTTAAGGTGCTCAGTGGCGGTGGATTTGATTTCAACTCTTTAGTGGACGGACAAGGGGCAGCCCGTGTGGCCTTGGCTGTTCAATCGCATTTCACGCGCCAAAAGGGCAATGGAGTCATAGATGCATAAGTGCTTTTCAACCGAGATTCAAAGCAACCCTTTGGGTTATCACGAGCTCAAGGACAAGCCGGCCAAAACCGACCTGAAAGCCTATTACGAGCAACGCTATTACCAAGACAGCGTGCGCACCCATCGGCCGAGTTACAGCCCGCAAGAGTTGCTTTACCGCAAAAACAAGTGCGCCCAAAAAAGAATGTTGGTGGAAAACATGTGGGGCCCCCACAAACCTGCCAAGCCCAGCTTGCTGGACGTGGGAGCCGGTGAGGGGTTTGTGATGGACCACTTTGACCGCTCAGGTTATGCCGTGCGTGGCATGGATTTCAGCAGCCATGGTTGCCACAATCACCATCCGCACTTGCTTGATCGCTTGTCATGTGGCGACATTGAAGAATTGGTCGCACAAGCGGTGCAA
>RFNL01000104.1 GCA_009927195.1 Betaproteobacteria bacterium
GAAAAGCGTGGCGAGCGGCGTTGGCGTTTTCCAGCGCGTAGGTGTGGGCATGCAGGTCTTGGGCATTGACCCCGCCAGACTGGGCCAACCATTGCAGGGTTTGGGTCATGTCGGGACGGGGACCGGCGCAATATATCTCAGTGCGGTTGCAAGTGGACAAGATGGCGGCTTCGCAGTGATCGGTCAAGCCCCTGCGCAAGCCCGTCAAGGCAGGACCCATCTGGTCCAGGGCAATGGCAAATTTGCCCCGCAGGTCCAGCGGCGCTGTGTGGTGATTGAGGCCCAAGGCCCAGACTGCCATGCGATGAATTATAAAATTTGCCAGCCATGAATGCTCTGGATGCCCTTTGGCACCTCCTTCACTTGACTGTGCCCGCGTTGGCGGTGGCCGCTTGGGTAAGCCTGATGGGGCCTTTGGTGGTCAATCAAGCCATTGGCAACCACCTGATCAGGCGAATGCTGGTCAATGGCATGGTGGGTGTGGCGGCATTGGCGGCTGGTCTGTGGTTCTGGGGGAAAGACGGAAAGATGAGCACCTATGCGGCCATGGTGTTGGCGTGTGCCAGCAGCCAATGGTTGCTCATGCGCGCTTGGCGACGCCAAAGCGGTCCACCGCATCGGTGATCAAGCCATCCACGCCCCAATCTCTGAGTTCTTGCGCCTGAGCGGACGCATTGACCGTGAAAGCCAAGGCGCGCAAGCCGGCTTGGTGGGCTTGTTCTATCCGACTGGGGCTGCACAAGTGTCGGTGCATCACCACTGCCACGCAGCCCAGTTCGATGGCCATGGACAGGGGCGGGGGCGCATCCACATCCATCAGCAAAGCGCGCGGTAAATCGGGTGCCGCCAGCCCCGCCGCTTGCAAGGCATCAATGGAGAAAGAACTCAACAAGGGTTTGCTGGGGCTGTGGGCCCACAAGGCCTGCGCTGTGCGTGCCACCTGTGTGCCACAGCGTTTCGCTTGCGCGGGAGCGGCTTTGAGCTCCAGGTTCAATGCATGCCCTTGGGCCTGGGCCCAGTGCGACAAGGCATCCAAGCGCAGCAATCCCGTGCCCGTGTGGCCGGGTGAATGCCAGGCCCCAGCGTCCAGGTTTGAGAGCGCCGACCAGGTCTGGTCTGTGGCCAGACCCGCGCCGCTGGTGGTGCGCGATAAATCCATGTCGTGCAACAAAAAAGCCACCCCATCGGCGCTGACTTGCACATCGCATTCAAACATCTCAAACCCGTGCAGGGCCCCAAGTTCAAAAGCTGCCAAGGTGTTTTCTGGGGCAAGGTGGCCCGCGCCACGATGGGCAATCCAAAAAGGGTAGGGCCAGTTGGCGGTGTATTTGATCGTCGTCATGACCGCATTGTCGCGTGCTGGTGTTTGGCGGTGGGATTGCGCTGGGTTTGTCAAAGGGCTTATGGGATGGGGGAATTACCCTGTTGCGTTACCATGCACGTCTTAAACATGAACGCTCCTACCGCCTTGCACCAGTTGCTGTCACAAGCCGACAGCGGTCCCAGGTTGCGCGAAATCCCCTACAACTACACCTCTTTCTCCGACCGGGAGATCGTGATGCGTTTGCTGGGTGAGCCGGCCTGGGATTGGCTTGAGCGCTTGCGCCAAGAGCGGCGCACGGGCCGTTCTGCGCGCATGCTCTACGAGGTGCTGGGTGATATTTGGGTGGTTCAGCGCAACCCCTATTTGCAAGATGACATGCTCGACAACCCTGCGCGTCGGCGTTTGTTGGTCGAGGCCTTGCATCACCGTTTGGGCGAAGTGCAAAAGCGCCGCACACCCAGCGCCGATACCCAACGTGACGAATGGGTGGGCCGTTTGTTGGCGGCCGCCACCTCAGCGGTGGACGCCTTTGCCCAAAGCTTTGAACAGATGGACCGCATGCGGCGCAAAGCCCAACGCGTGTTGCGCAAATGCACGTCAGCAGACAACATCAAGTTCGATGGCCTGAGCCGCGTGTCGCACGTGACCGATGCCACCGATTGGCGCATCGAGTACCCGTTTGTGGTGCTCACCCCCGACTCGGAGGCCGAGATGGCCGTCTTGGTCAAGGCCTGTATCGAGTTGGGCTTGACCATCATCCCGCGCGGCGGCGGTACGGGTTACACGGGTGGGGCGATTCCACTGACTTGGAAGAGCGCAGTCATCAACACCGAAAAGCTGGAAGCCATGACCGAGGTCGAGCACCTGAGCTTGCCCGGCATTGACCCGCCGGTGCCCACCATTTGGACCGAAGCCGGGGTGGTCACCCAACGGGTGGCCGATGCCGCAGAGCGGGCCGGTTTTGTATTTGCGGTGGACCCCACCTCGGCAGAAGCTTCTTGCATAGGCGGCAATATCGCCATGAACGCAGGCGGTAAAAAAGCGGTGCTGTGGGGCACGGCCCTGGACAACTTGGCCAGTTGGCGCATGGTCACCCCGGATGCCCAGTGGCTCGAGGTGGTGCGTTTGTCGCACAACCTGGGCAAGATCCACGATGCCGATGTGGCCAGTTTTGAATTGCGCTATTTTCAAGCCGATGGCAAAACACCCATTCGAACCGAACGGCTGGACATACCGGGCAACAGTTTTCGCAAACAAGGTTTGGGCAAGGATGTCACCGATAAATTCCTCAGCGGCTTGCCTGGCATCCAGAAAGAGGGTTGCGACGGCCTGATCACCAGCGCGCGCTGGGTGGTGCATCGCATGCCCGCACACACCCGCACGGTGTGCCTGGAATTTTTTGGCCATGCGCGTGATGCCGTGCCCAGCATCGTGGAAATCAAGGACTTCATGTTTGCCGAGGCGTCCCGCAGTGGAACCTTGCTGGCTGGTCTGGAGCATTTGGACGACCGCTACCTCAAGGCGGTGGGTTACACCACCAAAGCAAGCGCGGGGCCTGCCCAAAATGGTGTTGATTGGCGACATCGCGGGTGACGATGCCGATGCCGTGGCCCGCGCCACGTCCGAGGTGGTGCGCTTGGCCAATTCGCGCAGCGGCGAGGGCTTTGTGGCCGTCAGTGCCGAAGCACGCAAAAAGTTTTGGCTCGACCGCAAGCGCACCGCGGCCATCAGCCGTCACACCAATGCCTTCAAAATCAATGAAGACGTGGTCATCCCGCTGCCGCGCATGGCCGAATACACCGATGGCATAGAGCGCATCAACATCGAACTGTCGCTGCGCAACAAAATTGCCTTGTGCCATGCCCTGGACACATTTTTGGCTGAGGGAAACCTGCCCCTGGCCAAGACCGATGATGCGGGCGATGTGCCCGCTGCCGAACTGCTCGAGGACCGCGTGGCCCAAGCCCGTGCCTTGATCGCCCATGTGCGAGATCAGTGGCAGACCTGGCTCACCGATGTCGATGCCTTGTTCCCGCAATTGCAAGACCACAGTTTGCGGGCCAGTTGGAAGCAGCAAATCCGCACAGGCTTGGAAAATATTTTCAGCGGTGCAGCCTTCCAGCCGGTGCTTCAAGCCTGCTTGGACATCCACCAAAAGGTCCTCAAAGGCCGGGTGTGGGCGGCATTGCACATGCATGCCGGCGATGGCAATGTGCACACCAACCTGCCGGTCAACAGCGATGATTACGATATGCTGCAAACCGCGCACGAGGCGGTGGGTCGCATCATGGCCCTGGCCCGCTCGCTCGACGGTGTGATTTCTGGCGAGCATGGGATTGGCATCACCAAGATGGCTTATTTGAGCGATGCCGAATTGCTTCCCTTTGCCCACTATAAAGCGCGCGTTGACCCACAGGGCCACTTCAACAAAGGCAAGTTGCTGCGTCAACCCACCCACAGCGATGCCGATGTGCGCGACTCTGGTTTGGGTCAGGCCTACACGCCCAGCTTTGGCCTGATGGGGCATGAGTCGCTGATCATGCAGCAGTCTGACATTGGCGCGATTTCCGAGTCCATCAAAGACTGCTTGCGCTGCGGCAAATGCAAGCCCGTGTGCGCCACCCATGTGCCGCGCGCCAATTTGCTCTATAGCCCGCGCAACAAAATTTTGGCCACTTCGCTGTTGATCGAGGCTTTTTTGTATGAAGAGCAAACCCGCCGTGGGGTGTCGATCAAGCACTGGCAAGAGTTCGAAGACGTGGCCGACCACTGCACCGTCTGCCACAAATGCGAGTCCCCTTGCCCGGTGAAAATCGACTTCGGTGACGTGACCATGAACATGCGCAACTTGCTGCGCAAAATGGGCAAAAAAACCTTGCGACCCGGCAACGCGGTGGCGATGATGTTTCTCAATGCCACCAACCCCGAGACCATCAAATTCATGCGCGTGGGCATGGTCGAGGTCGGCTTCAAGGTGCAGCGCTGGGCCAACGATCTATTGCAGCAATTCATCCGCAAGCAAACCGCCCGTCCGCCATCGAGCGTGGGCACAGCGCCCCTCAAAGAGCAAGTCATTCATTTTGTGAACAAGAAAATGCCCAATGGGCTGCCCAATAAGACGGCCCGCGCCTTGCTCGACATCGAAGACCGCGACTATGTGCCCATCATCCGCGACCCCAAGGCCACCAGCGCCGACACCGAGGCGGTGTTTTACTTCCCCGGTTGTGGCTCGGAGCGCTTGTTCAGCCAAGTGGGTTTGGCCACGCAGGCCATGTTGTGGCATGCGGGTGTTCAGACCGTGTTGCCCCCCGGTTATTTGTGCTGCGGCTACC
>RFNL01000361.1 GCA_009927195.1 Betaproteobacteria bacterium
GGGTTTGGGCACCACCACCTCAGGCGTGGGCACGGCGATTTGGTCGTCTTTGGGGGGTGCGGGTGGCGTGGCGCAGCCAAGCAGCACAGCCACCGCCCACAGAGCCGCCCAGGCTTTGATACGGGAAGAAAATGCGTCAGTGTTCATGGCATTTGGGGTCTTGGATTCGCGAGGCCAACACAAAGTGACCATTGTCGTTGTTTGGGCTGAGCCACATCACCTTGCATGCGTGTGCGCACTGCAGGGGCCACTGGGAAGGGCACGAAAGATGACGGGCAGGCCGGGGCACTGGCCGATAATCTGGCCGCAAACCGTTTCAACCAGGAGCTATCTACATGGACATTTCAGGCAAAGTTTTCATCGTCACCGGCGGTGCTTCAGGGCTAGGCGAAGGCACGGCACGCATGCTCGCCGACAAGGGCGGCAAAGTGGTGATCGCCGACATGCAAGAAGAAAAAGGCCAAGCCATCGCCGCGGAAATTGGCGGCGCTTTTATGCGCTGTGATGTCAGCAGCGAGGCCGACGGACAAGCCGTGGTGGCCAAGGCCATCGCAACGGGCAAGCTGATGGGCTTGGTCAATTGCGCAGGCATAGCCCCTGCCGAAAAAACCGTGGGTAAAAACGGTGCCCATTCGCTGGCCGTGTTCACCAAAACCGTCACCGTCAACCTGATCGGTACCTTCAACATGATTCGCTTGGCCGCCGAGGCCATGAGCCAAAACGAGCCCGAGCCCACCGCTGAGCGCGGGGCCATCATCAACACCGCCTCTGTGGCGGCCTATGACGGCCAAATTGGCCAGGCAGCTTACTCGGCAACCAAGGGTGGCGTGGTCGGCATGACCTTGCCCATTGCCCGTGATCTCGCCCGCAACGGCATCCGCAATATGACGATAGCGCCCGGCATTTTTGGCACCCCCATGATGTTTGGCATGCCCAAAGACGTGCAAGACGCCTTGGCCGCCAGCGTGCCCTTTCCGTCCCGCCTGGGCACCCCGCAAGACTATGCCCGCCTGGCCGTGCACATCTTTGAAAATGAGATGCTCAATGGCGAGGTGATTCGCTTGGACGGCGCCATTCGCATGGCACCGAAGTGATTTTGCGGCGCCTGTGCGCTTGGGGGCTGGGGGCCAGCCTGATGTGGGCAATCTGCCCCTGTCCGGCAATGGCGCCTTCGGACCCAGCCCTGCAACCCGAAGCCGCCACCGGCCTGACGGTGCAAAACGGCGTGCGCTTTGCCCGCCAAGGCGTAAGTGCCGCCCACCCGCTGGCCAGCCAGGCTGGTTTGGACATCTTGCGCCAAGGCGGTTCAGCCTTGGACGCGGCCATCGCGGTGCAAATGGTGCTCTCCCTCGTGGAGCCCCAATCGAGTGGCATTGGCGGAGGGGCTTTTTTGCTCTACCACGATGGCCAATCAGTGCGGGCCTATGATGGGCGCGAGACCGCACCGGCGCTGGCCAGCGAGAACCAGTTCATGCGCGAAGGACGGCCCATGGACCTTCGCCAAGCGGTCCACAGCGGCCTGTCGGTGGGCGTGCCAGGCGTGCTGCGCATGCTGGAATTGGCCCACAAAAACCATGGTCGCTTGCCCTGGGCCCGCTTGTTCGAGCCCGCCATCGCGTTGGCCCAAACAGGTTTTCCCATGGGCGCGCGCCTGCACCAGTTGTTGCGCCAAGCCAACCCTTTGCCGCAAGACCCGCATGCACGGGCCTATTTCTACCAACCCGATGGCCAGCCCTGGCCCGTCGGCCACCGTTTGCAAAACCCCGGTTTGGCCGAGGTGCTGGGGCGCGTGGCCCGAGCGGGTGCGCAGGCTTTTTATGAAGGTGAAATTGCCCAGGCCATGGTCAACAAGGTCCAGCAACACCCCGACTTGCCGGGCTTGCTCAGCCTGGACGACTTGCGCAGCTACCAAGCCCTGCCGCGCGAACCCCTGTGCTTTGACCACCCGGCCATGGCGGAACTGCATCAAATCTGTGGCTTCCCGCCACCGAGCTCTGGTGCCGTGGCCATGGCCCAAATCTTCGGCCTGCTCGCCAAAGCCCTGCCCCACACCGCGGCGGGCAAAACCCAGCTGCAGCGCGAAGCAAGGGGCTGGACCTGGGACGAAGCCTGGTGGCACACCTATGCCGAGGCCGCCCGCTTGGCCTATGCGGACCGAGCGATGTACCTGGGCGACCCGGATTTCGTGACCCCACCAGCTGGCGATTGGCACAGCTTGATCGCCCCTGCGTACTTGGGCCAACGCGCCCAACTCATCGGTCCCCAACGCATGCCCCAAGCCAGAGCGGGCCAGCCCAACGCCCAGCCCTTGGCCTGGTCACCCATGCCCGAGCAAACCGAGCGGGGCACCAGCCACCTGAGCATTACCGACCGCTGGGGCCATACCTTGGCCATGACCACCAGCATTGAATCGGCATTTGGCTCGCACCTGCTGATCAGCCTGGGTCAGCCTGGTGGTTTTTTGCTGAACAACCAACTCACCGACTTCAGTTTTGTGCCGCGCAATGAACTGGGCCTGCCAGTGGCCAACCGGGTTGAGCCGCGCAAGCGGCCGCGCTCTTCCATGTCCCCCACCTTGGTGTTGCGTCGCGCATCGCCCCAGGCCATGCCCGAGGTGCACATCAGCCTGGGCAGCCCCGGGGGCGCGGCCATCATCCACTACACCAGCCTATCGCTGTGGGCCATGCTGCACGCTGGGTTGCTACCACAAAGTGCCTTTGACTTACCGCACCTGGCGGTGCTTGCCCCAGACGGTGTTTTGTGGATGGAGCGCGAGCGTTTCAGTGCCAGCACCGCTGCTGCATTGGCACAGCGTGGCCACAGCCTGCGCCCCACCGACTTGACCAGTGGCTTGCACGGTCTGCGGCGCATTGATGGGGCTTGGTGGGGCGGGGCCGATGCCCGCCGCGAAGGGGCTGTCCAGGGGGACTGAGCGCACCGGGCTGCACTGCACGCTGCCTACAATGCCCGCTCCAGCCAAAGCACCCATGGCCATTCCGCAATCCTTCATCCAAGAACTGTTGGCACGCACCGATGTGGTCGACATCGTGGGACGCTATGTGCAGCTTAAAAAAGGGGGGGCCAATTACATGGGATTGTGCCCCTTCCATGGCGAAAAATCCCCTTCTTTCTCGGTCAGCCCGACCAAACAATTTTTCCATTGCTTTGGTTGCGGCAAAAACGGCAATGCGATTGGTTTTTTGATGGAACACGTCGGCATGAACTTTGTCGAAGCCGTCAAAGACCTGGCCCAAACCTATGGTCTGACCGTCCCAGAAGACGACACATCCCCGCAAGCACGCGAACGCGCGGCACAAGCGCGGGCGCGCCAAGCCACCTTGAGCGATGTGCTGGAAAAGGCCGCCAGCGCCTACCGCAAACACCTGAAAAACTCGCCCGCAGCCATTCAATACCTCAAAGGCCGCGGTCTGACCGGTGCAGTGGCGCTGCGATACGGCTTGGGTTACGCCCCAGAAGGTTGGCGCAGCTTGGCCAGCACCTTTCCCGACTACCAAGACACTTTGTTGGTCGACAGTGGCTTGGTCATCCACCATACCGAGGACGGCAGCGAGGACAAACGCTACGACCGGTTTCGCGACCGCATCATGTTTCCGATTCGCAACATCAAGGGCGAGTGCATCGGCTTTGGCGGCCGGGTGTTGGGCGAGGGCACCCCGAAATACCTCAACTCACCCGAAACACCCGTGTTCAGCAAGGGCCGCGAGTTGTATGGATTGTTTGAAGCCCGCCCATCGCTGCGCGAAGCCGGTTATGTGTTGGTGACCGAAGGCTATATGGACGTGGTGGCCTTGGCCCAATGGGGCTTTGCCCATGCAGTGGCCACCTTGGGCACGGCCTGCACCCCTGAACATGTGCAAAAACTGTTCCGTTTCAGCGACGCAGTGGTGTTTGCATTTGACGGCGATGCCGCCG
>RFNL01000323.1 GCA_009927195.1 Betaproteobacteria bacterium
GTCGGGCGCGGCGTTATAGGGCCGAAGGGGCTCGCCATCAAAGCTGGCGGGGTCGCTCGGGGCCAGCACAAAGGCACTGCGGTCGAGCACGATATCGCCTTGGATACGGGTCACCCCCATGGCTTGCAAACGGCGCATCAACAGCCACAAACGCTCGACCACCAAGCGCGGGTCGCCCTGGCCGCGCAGGTACACATTGCCCTGCAACAGGCCGTCTTTGATCGGGCCGTCCACATACACCGGCGTGTTCCAGGTGAAGGCGGGCCCGAGCAGGTCCAGCGCGGCGGTGGTGGTGATCAGCTTCATCAAGGAGGCTGGGTTGACGCTGGCATCAGCGCGGTGCTGCCACAGCACATGTGCGCTGCGTTGCGGGTCCAAGATGACCACGCTCAAGGCTTCGGCAGGGATTTTCAGGCGCTCCATGGCCTGGGCCAGCTCCTGCGGCCAGGATGTTGGCTTGGGGGGTGTGTCTCGCCCCAGTGCCTCGGTGGGCGGGCGTGGAGCAGCTTGGGGCTTGCTCATCACAGGTAGATGGGCCACCAGCCAGGCGGCGCAGCCCAGGCGCGCGAGCCATATCACACAGGGGCAGTGCCAAATTCGCATATCTGAATTATCTGCCTCTGAGGTTTGCCCCTGCCGGGCCTGCACTATCCACCGCTCAGCGCCAGCAGCACACTGCCCGGATAATGCGGCCATGACTCCAACTCCGCGCGGCCTGGGCCGTTTGAGCGCTTCGCAACAAGGCGCACTGGCCGCAGCCCTCACCATCACGGTGTGGACCTCGTTCATTCTCATCTCGCGCGCCTCGGCCGCGCACACTTTGCAACCCTTTGACTTGGCGTTGTTGCGCTCATTGGGGGCGGGCGTGATCTTGTTGCCCTGGGGGGCATGGATGGTGGCCCGCCAGCGCCAGCAGGTCGGGCATTCATCGAGCTTTGCGGGCTTTTCGCCCTTGCCCTGGGGCCTGAGCTTGAAGCTGGGAATCAGCGGTGGCGTGTTATTTGGATTGTTTTCGTATTCGGCTTTTTTCATGGCCCCTGCCGGGCACGCCTCGGTGTTTTTGACGGGCAGCTTGCCGCTGTGGTCCACCTTGGTCGCCTGGATTTGGTTGCACGAGCAAATCGGGCCGCGCCGAGCCCTGGCCCTGCTGTTGATTTTGGTGGGCGATGCGGTGGTCGGATGGAACAGTTTGCGCCAGGCGTTTGACGGCAGTGGCGTTTGGCGAGGCGATTTGTGCTTCATGGCCACGGCATTCACCTGGTCTTGTTACAGCGTGATGATCAAGCGCTATCAAGTCGATCCGGTGCGCGCCACCATAGCCACCACGGTGGTGGCCTTTTTCATTTTGGTGCCGGTTTATGGGATTGCCTCATTCATGGGATGGATCAGCTCGGCCTTGCCGCAGGCAGCATGGACAGAAATCGCTTTTCAAGCGTTTTTTCAGGGGGGTATTTCCGTGGTCGTCTCAGGTTTGTCCTTCACCCAAATGGTGCGCCATTACGGTCCGGTGCGCACCAGCATGATCACCTCGGTGGTGCCCGCCACCTCGGCCGTGGGTGCGGTCCTGTTACTGGGCGAGCCTTTGCATGCCCATTTGCTGTGGGGCCTGTTGTGCGTGACCCTGGGCATTTTGGGCGGCGTGTGGGCGGTCAAGCCTGCAGCGGTCAAAAGCGCATGAACCGACTGGCCATTGAAACCAGCACAGAACTGCTGTCGGTGGCCGTGTCGGCTGGTGGACAGATGTGGTCGCACCAAGGCCCGGGCGGGGCACAGGCTTCCAGCGGATTGCTTGCTGCCGTGCACCAGGTGACGGCGCAAGCGGGTGTGCGTTTGGCCGACCTGGGGGTGATCGCCATGGGCCGAGGGCCAGGCTCCTTTACGGGCTTGCGGACGGCTTGCGCGGTGTCGCAAGGCCTGGCCTTTGGCCTGGGCATTGGCATACTGCCCATCGACACCTTGCTGGCCCTGGCCGAGGAGGGTCGGTTTTTGTGCGGCGCAACGGGCGACGGAGTCGGCCGCTTTTATGCGGCGCTCGATGCGCGCATGGGCCAGTTGTACACCGCCGCTTACGAGCACCAAGCCGGGCGCTGGCGCACTGTGCAAGCGCCAGCGGTTCAAAACCCGAGAGATTGCAGGCTGCCCACGCCTTGGGCGGGGCATGCGGTACAGGCGGTGGGCCTGACCCAGACCTTGTTGCCCCAAGTCGGTGGGGTGGATCTGCCATGGGTTGCCGCCAGCCCCACGGCCATGGCTTTGCTGCGTTTGGCCGACCAAGCCCGGGCCGATGGGTGCGAGGTGGCCCCGGCCTTGGCGCTGCCGTTGTACCTGCGTGACAAAGTGGCCCAAACCACGGCCGAGCGCGCCCTGGCAAAAGCCGTTGCGGGCCCCGCATAAAACCTGGCGCCACCATCTGGCTGGACTGCGCCATGTCGGACAATCTGAACATGTCTGCCTCTTACCAGATCTGTTCCCCTGCCGCTGCGGCCTTGGCCCTGCGGCCCATGGTCATGACCGATGTGGATGCGGTGGTCATGCTCGAACAACAGGTCTACCCCCATCCATGGACCAGGGGCAACTTTGCCGATGCCTTGGCTGCGCGTTACCACGCCCAGTGCCTGTTCCAGGGTGAAGAGCTGTGCGCCTACCTGGTGGCCATGGCTGGCGTGCAAGAGGCCCATTTGCTCAACATCACGGTGGACCGCCAGCGCCAAGGCCAAGGCTTGGGCAAAGCACTGTGGCAGCACCTGTGCGAATGGGCGCCCACCGTGGGCGCGGTGCGCATTTGGTTGGAGGTGCGCCGCAGCAACCTCTTGGCACGTGACATCTACACCCACTGGGGCTTTGAGACCGTGGGTGAGCGCAAAAACTATTACCCCGCAGGCCGGGGTCAGCGCGAGGATGCGCTGGTCATGGGCCTGACGCTGTGAGCCTCTCACTCGATGCACGCCAACGCGCCATGCTGGCCGAGATGCACATCCGCGTGTGGACCCCGCACAGCGATACAACGGACCGCACGCAGGCCGCACCCAACAAACCCGCCAAGGCATCCGCGCCAAGCGTGACACCCACCGCCAGCTTCAGCGATGCAACGGCACCAAGGCCCCCTGGCGAGGCACTGCCCGACCACCCCGTCCGCGTGGCCACGCTGGGCTGGGCCGCTTTGCAATCGGCCGTGCAGCAATGCCAGTCCTGCGCCTTGGGACAAAGCCGACAGCAGGCCATATGGGGCCAGCCAGTGCAGGCACATGACACCCCCCATGCCGATTGGGTGGTGGTGCTACCCCCGCCCAGTGCCGATGAAGATGCCCAAGGCCTGCCCATGGTGGGCGAACCCGGTCAACTGCTGGACAACATTTTGGCGGCCGTTGGCTTGCAACGCGAGGGCTTGGGGGCCTTGGGGCAAAGCGTGTTCCTCACACCTGCCGTCAAATGTGCCCCGCCCCAAGCGCGCAACCCGCAAGCGCCAGAGTTGGACATGTGTGCCCCCTACCTGGCCCGCCAAATCGCGTTGTTGCAACCCCGGGTGATCGTGGCCATGGGCTTGGTGGCTGCGCAGGCGGTGCTGCGACACGATGCCGCGTCAATCGCCAACCTGCCTTTGGGTCGGTTGCGCGCCCAGCTGTGGCAACACCATGGCATTCCTGTGGTGGTGACTTACCCCAGCGCTTACTTGTTGCGCAACCCCGCGGACAAAGCCAAGTCATGGGCCGATTGGTGCATGGCGCGTTCGCTGGCGGCGGCCTTAACCGGGTAAATCCCTAGGCGGTGGGTCGGGGTTTTTCGACAACACTTGTCGTTCGTAGGCGCAGGCGCAGCGTACCCATGCGTTGCGGCTTTGCTGATTGCGTTTGATGCAACCCTGTTGTCCGCCATGACCCACCGTGTGACCTTGAAACCGAGCGCCAGCCAATTCATCTGTGCGCCTGGTCAAGCCATTTTGAAGGCTGGCTTGGCCGCCGGTCTGCGAATGCCCTTCAGTTGCCGATCTGGCATGTGCCGCACCTGCAAAGGCCGAGTGGTCTCGGGTCGGGTTGACTTTGGTGATGCCCATGTCAAATACCTGTCCGATGCCGAGCGCGAACAAGGCTTTGCCTTGCTGTGTTGTGCTTCTGCTTTGAGCGACCTGGTGGTGGAGGTGCAAGAGATCAATCCCGACCGCCACCTCGCACCCCAGCGCATGCCCGCGCGCGTACTGTCGTTTGAAGCGCTGTCTCCCGATGTGCGCATCGTCACCTTGGGCCTACCGGCCAATGAGCCGGTGCAATTTCGCGCTGGGCAATTCATCGATGTGCTGCGCCCGGACGGCGCACGGCGCAGCTATTCAATCGCCACCATGCCAGAGGCGGCCGGTGTGCGCCAGTTGGAGCTGCACATCCGGCACATGCCCGGTGGGGTGTT
>RFNL01000166.1 GCA_009927195.1 Betaproteobacteria bacterium
GACCCACAGCGGGCCCGCGCGCCATCCAAGCTGAATCAAGGCTTGGATGGGCGCCAATCCATGGCCGACACGGCCAATTCCACCCCCGCATGGCGCAAGGCTTGCAACACTGCCAGGTTGACCGCCGAGCGCACCCCCATTTGAGAGACCATCGGGTCCTTGATCCAATACACCAAGGCAAATTGCAACCCCATTGGCGTGACTTCGCGCAACTGCGCCTGAGGTGCAGGGTCTTGGATCACCCGCTCCACCCCCTGGGTGGCTTGCACCAAGGCCTCCTGCACCAAGCGCAGATCACTGTTGTGCTTGACGGTCCATAGCGTGCTCAATGCCGTTCCATTGACGTTGGGCAAGCTTGCATCGACCCTGTGTTTGATCACCATCTCTTTGGTCAAGTCTTGGTTGGGCACCACCGCGTCTTGCCCGTTGGCCCCTCGGATCAAGGTGTATCGGGTGGTGATGTCCACCACCTGTCCCTCAAATTGGTGAATGACAATGTTGTCGCCAATGCGCAGGGAGCGCTCAAACAAAATGACAAATCCGCTGACGTAATTGGCCGCCAGGTTTTGCAAACCGAATCCCAGCCCCACGCCCAGCGCACCACCCAAAACCGATAAAGCCGTCAGGTCCACCCCAATCGACGACAAGGCAATGATCAGTCCCAAAAACAACAACAAAGCACGCAATACATTGGTGGCCATTTTTCGCACCGACAAATCGGTCACAGTTGGGGCAATCAAGGCGCGCTCAACCAAACCCGACAACCACAAGGACACGATCAGAACCACGCCGGTGTAAACCACGCCTTGGAGCAAGGTGAGCAAACTGAGCTTGTTTTTGCCGAACACCCATTCCGTGCTCGCCAGTTCATGCAGCAAGGGCTTGTCCAGACCGGTGAACCACATCACCAGCACCAGCCACACCAGCCAAGAAACGGAGCGCTCCACCCATTGCACGCCACGCGAATCGGGGAACAAACCACTGAGCAAGCGCACCGTCATGCGGATGACCACCAGCGATAGCAAGACCGGCAATGCCGTGCTCAGCAAAGGTGTCGGCCCATGGGCAGCGACCATGGCGCGCAAGCCAAACACCAGCACCAACGCCAGCAAGGGAAACACAAAACCCTTGGACACCGATTGCCCGGTCCAGCGCGAACGATCCGACATGACCATGGTCATGCGTCGGCTGATCCCCCATGCAATGCCCAGGCACAGCAACAAGCCAAGCCACTCCGTCCACCACAGCGGGTGGTGTAAATCGTCGATCCACTGATCCATGTTGCGCACTGCTTCACTCCTGTCGATGCCCATGCCCACTGTGTGGCGCCCTGAGCCTGCACAACACTGTGCCACACTTAAGCGACTGCACCTGCATACAAAGCTGCCATGAAGTCCGCCCTTGATGTACACCCGGCACGAAACCAAACCCATGGCATCTGTCGCCGGGCCTTGGCTTTCGGTCTGGGCACCTGGGCCATGGGACTCGCCTTGGCGGCTGCCAGTGGCATCCCCTCGACCCTATCGGTACAGGCCCATGCTTGGCAAACCGTGGCCCAACAGCGCGGCGAAAAAACACACCGGCCCAAACCCGCCAAAGCGCCCCTGATGGGCGAAACCCCCGAAGTGTTGGCCTTGGCCGAGCGCATCGCTCAAGCGCACCAACTGCCCCTGCCATGGGTGCGCCGCCAATTGGCGCATGCAGCACGCTTGGACAGTGTGTTGCCGCTGGTGATGCCCCCGGCCACACCCAGCGCCAAAAACTGGCAGGCTTACCGAGAGCGCTTTGTCGAGGCGCGCCGCATCGCCGCGGGCCTGGCGTTTTGGCAGCAGCACCACAGAGCGTTGGAGCGGGCCGAGCAGCGTTTTGGCGTGCCCGCTGAATTGATCGTCGGCATCATCGGGGTGGAAACCTACTACGGTCGCCACATGGGCTCATTGAAGTTGATCGATACCTTGTGCACCTTGGCCTTGCACTTTCCCACCGATCACCCTAGGCATGCCGAGCGGCGCGCATTTTTTCAAGCCGAGTTGGGGCATTTTTTGGCCCAGGCCCATCGCTTTGGCCCCGCCTTCATGAACACCAAGGGCAGTTATGCGGGGGCCCAGGGCTGGCCCCAGTTCATGCCCTCCAGCATCGCCCAATGGGCGGTGGACTTTGATGGCGATGGTCGCATCGACCTGGTGCGCAGCCCCACCGATGCGATCGGTTCGGTGGCCAACTACCTGAAAGCCTTTGGTTGGAAAACCGGCATGCCCACGCATTTCCCCGTCACGCCACCACAGGCCGCCGATCAACTCGAAACCCTGCTCTTGCCTGACATCTTGCCCAGCTTCAGCCCCGAGCGCATGGTCGAGTTGGGGGCCCAATTCAGCGCTGAGGGCTTGCAACACAAGGGTCCACTCGCCCTGGTGGAATTGCACAACGGCGGTCAAACACCCAGTTATGTGGCTGGCACCGAAAATTTCTACGTGGTCACGCGCTACAACTGGAGCAGCTACTACGCCATGGCCGTGATTGAACTGGGACAGGCCATCCGACAAGCGCGGCCTTGAGGCGTCACACCACCACGGGTTCGGGTTCGAGCATGATGCCAAAGCGCTCGTAAACGCTGGTTTGTATGGCCTTGGCCAGGGTCATCACCTCGCCACCCGTGCACGGCGACTCGCGTCCACCGCGATTGACCAGCACCAAAGCCTGTTTTTCATACACCCCGGCTTGGCCCACCGATTTGCCCTTCCAACCGCAGGCATCGATCAACCAACCCGCGGCCAATTTGATGCTGCCGTCGAGCATGGGGTAGTGCACCACCCCCGGGTCGCGGCCAATGATGTCCTCGCATTGCTCGGCAGTGACGCTGGGGTTTTTGAAAAAACTACCGGCATTGCCCAACACGGCCGGATCGGGCAGTTTGGCTCGGCGAATTGGCAACCCAATCAAAATCTCCAGCGCACTGGGTTGGCTGTGCCCGGTACTGGCGAGTTTGCGCTGCAAGTCGG
>RFNL01000370.1 GCA_009927195.1 Betaproteobacteria bacterium
GCTTTCATCACGGTGAACTCGCGCTCGATGGCATGCGCCGACGGCAGCAACTTGGCCACTGGTCCGGGCTTGGAGCGCATCACATAACTGCAATCGGGGGTGTTGAGCTTGAAAGTGGGATTGGACTGCCCGCCCTTGAATGATTCGACGTTCAATGGGCCCTTGAATCCGGGCAAGTGGATGCTCAACCAGGTCTGCAAAGCCTGGACATCGAATTGCTGTTGATGGTTGACGGCACGGGTGCCTACAAAGTTGTCTTCTAGGCTCATGTCAATGGTCTGCATCGCTGATCTTCATGAGCAGTTCTCGGTGGCGCACCACCAAGCCACCCGCTTCGATGCGGATGGCTTGCTCGCGTTCCATGGTCTTGAGTTCCTGGTTGACCCGTTGCCGAGAGGCCCCCAGCAATTGCGCCAACTCCTCTTGGGCCAAATGCAGGCCGATGCGGATTTCGCCGTCGTGTTGCAGGCAGGGCACGCCATAGCTTCGGACCAGGTGCAACAGTTGTTTGGCCAATCTGGCGCGCAAGGGCAAGGTGTTGAGGTCTTCCACCAGGCCAAACAGTTGGCGAATGCGCCGCGCCTGTAACCGCAACATGGCATCGTAAAACTCGACGTGTTGGGACAGAATTTTCTGAAAATCGGCTTTGGCCACGCACAAGATGCTGGTGTCCCCATGGGCATAGACATCGTGGGTGCGCCGATCGCCGTCGAGGATGGCGACATCGCCAAACCAAATGCCTGGTTCGATGTAGGTGAAGGTGATTTGTTTGCCCGACAAAGCGGTGGAACTCACTCTTACAGCGCCTTTGGCGCAGGCCATCCACTCCTCGGCAGGATCGCCCCGGGCAGCGATCAAATCGCCATCTTGGCATCGTTTGATGTACGCGCATCGAAGTATGTCGTGTCTGAGTGAGGGTGAAAGTGAGGAAAACCATCGGCCTGCATTGATGGCTTCGCGTTCTTCAATGGTAAGAATGGGATCGTCCATGGGATGTCGTGTGTGTGACCGGCAAGATCGAAATTGTCCCTCAGGCGACCTGTGGCGCCGGGTTAGGCAGTCCCCCAGGGGGCAACCCACCCAGGGTTTATTTGTATTGCGCGGTGCGTTTATCGAGCATGGCGGTGATCCCTTCCGCCGCATTGGGGTGGTGCAAATGACGAACAAATTGGGTTTTTTCCAGCGACAAATGGGCGTTAAGGGTGTTTTGGCTGGCCGCATTGACCAACTCCTTGATGCTGGCCAAAGCGTTGGGCGCACGCGCATTGAGTCGTTGGGCCAGTTGCAGGGCCTGGGCCAAGCTCTCGCCAGGGTTGCACAACTGGTTGACCCAACCCAACTGGTACAGACGGGTGGCAGGGATGCGCTCGCCCAGCATCAGGATTTCGTTGGCCACGGGTCGGGGCAGGCTGCTGGCCAAATTCCAACTGCCACCGCCATCGGGCGTGAGGGCGATGTTGCTGTAGGCCATGACAAAAATGCTGTCGTTCGCGGCCAGCACAAAGTCGCACATCAAGGCCAAGGAAAAACCAGCGCCGGAGGCAGCGCCTTCAATGGCTGCAATGACGGGTTTGGGATAGGTGCGAATGGCTTCCATCCAGGTGTGGAAGCTTTCAATGCTGTCGGCTTGGACGCTGGGGTCTTGTTCACGGTTGGCCAGTAACCGGTGCAAGTTGCCCCCCGCACTGAAAGTGTTGCCTTCGCCCGTGATGATCACGCTGCGCACCAAAGGGTTGTTTTCGGCCGCCCCCAAGGCTTCATAACCAGCGCTGTAGATTTCTGGTCCCAAAGCGTTGCGAAAGCCCGGGTTGGACAGGGTCAGCACCAAGGTGTGGTCCTGGGTTTCGCTTCTGAGTTGGGCGCTCATGGGTCAGGGCTCGACTTGCATCAGGCTCAGGCCCAAAGCCCCTCGGCGGCGCAACCACGGGCTGGGACGGTACCGCGGGTCGCCGTAGACAGTTTGCATGTTGAAAAGCACTTCCAAAATGTTGGCGGGCCCACACTGGTCCCCCATGGCCAGCGGTCCCATGGGGTAGCCCAAACCAAGCTGAACAGCGGTCTCCAAGTCCTGCGGTGAACAAATGCTTTGTTGGCAAATATCGCTGGCAATGTTGACGATGTGGGCCACCACCCTTTGGGTCACAAATCCGGCGCTGTCACGGATCAAGCTGACGGGTTTGCCATCGCGTGCCATCAAGGCGTGAGCGGCGTCGCGCATGTCCGCTCGGGTGGCCGGATTGCTGGCCAAAACACGCCGGCGCGTTTGTGTGTCACTGAAGAGCAAATCGATGCCCAAGGTGCGCATCGGGTCGAGTCGATCGACAGCGGCCACGGTGGTGACATCAAAGCCCAGAGGGGCCACCAAAATCAAGGCATGGTCGCTGGGTTGCGCACTGGTTTCAATGCGGGCCTCCAGCGTTTTGAGCAGTTGCAGCAATTCGGGACGGCGGGCTGCACGCGGGGACACCCAGACCGGGGGCAAGTCGCTCACCTCGGGGATGGGCGCTGGTGGCGGTGCGGCAGCTTTGCCGTCCACATATGTGTAAAAGCCTTCTCCGGTTTTACGGCCCAACAGCCCCGCGACCAGGCGCTGGCCGGTAATGATGCTGGGGCGAAAGCGCGGCTCTTCGTAATACTGCTGGTATATGGACTCCATCACAGGATGGGAGACATCCAAAGCGGTCAAGTCCATCAATTCAAAGGGCCCCAATTTGAAGCCCACTTGGTCTTTCAAGATCAGGTCAATGGTGGCAAAGTCGGCGATGGATTCGCCCACTATGCGCAGCGCTTCGGTTCCATAGCCGCGCCCCGCATGGTTGACGATGAAGCCAGGGGTGTCCCGGGTGCGAACCGGCGTGTGCCCCATTTGGCGGGTGAAGGCATCCAGACCATTGCAAACGGCGGGGTCGGTTTTCA
>RFNL01000118.1 GCA_009927195.1 Betaproteobacteria bacterium
GGGTCGGCCTGGATTTGACCGCCGGTGCTGGGCAGATTGCTGGTGCTGCCGCTGGCCATGGGCGCGCTGTTGGCCCCTGGCGGTGTGGGTGCGGACAAGGTCTGGGTGGTGTTGCCAGAGGGGAAGGTGCCGCCTTGGCCCGTGAGGGCAGCCCGCAGGGTGACGGCCAATTTGGTGGCCTCGGCGTTCTTGAGGTAGACCACATGGATGTTGCCGCTGGCCAGCGCCGAGCTGGGCTGGTCGAGTTTGTCGATCAGGCTGCGCACCTGGGCCACGCGGGCGGGGTTGGCGGCGCGCAGAATCAAGCTGTTGGCACGCGGTTCGGCCATCACCGTGGTTTTGAAACTGTTGTCGGTGGTGTTGGGCGCGACGGCGGTACCGGTGTTCGGGCCCGATTCGAGCAGCCGTACCACCAGCGGCGCGAGCTCGCTGGCCAGCGCATGCTTGAGCACGATCACCTCGATGTCGGTGGCATTGGTCACATCGAGCGCGGCAATGATGCGCCCGATCCGCTGTAAGTTATCGGCGTAGTCGGTGATGACCAGGGAGTTATTGCCCGGGTTCACGTTGATGGTGTTGTTGGGGCTGATCAGTGGGCGCAGCACCGCCACCAGGTTGTTGGCGTTTTCAAAGCTGAGTTTGAAGATGTGGGTCACCACCTGGCCGGCCAGGCCGTTGCCGCTGGCCGGGGTGGTGCCACTGGGGTTGGGCACCTCGGTCACGCCCCCGCCTTGCAATTTGGCCTCGGCCTCGGGCACCACTTTGTACAAGCCATTGCTCACCACCATGCTGAAGCCTTGCAGCCGCAAAGTGGCCAAAAACTGGTCCCAGGCCAAGGCGGGTGACACCGGTTTTTCAGTGCTCAGGTTGATGCTGCCTTTGACCCGTGGGTCCACCACCAGGTTGCGCCCGGTCAAACCGGCCAGGGTGCGGGCCACCGCCTCGATGTCGGCATTGACAAAGTTGAGCACGATGGGCTCGCCCCGTTTGCCGCTTTGCGCCCAGCCAGGGCTGGCCAGGGCGCAACTCAGGGCCAAAACCAAGGTGTGGGGGATCAGGTATTTCATGCGCATCAGCCTATTTTGAATGAGGAGCGGGGCCCTTGGCGTTGACCCATCAAATTGAGCAAGTTGTTCAGCGCTGCCTCGTGATCGGGGGCGGCACTGGCCAGACCGGAAAACACCAGGCCTTGCCCTTGCCAATGGCCTTGGCCGCTCAGTTGCAACCGCCCGTCCAAGGTGCTCAGGGCCAGGCTGGTGCGCGCACCGCCTTGCACGTCGAGTTGGTAGCTGCCCAAGGGCCGCAGGGTGGACAAGCGCACCGACACATCAATGGCTTGCAAGCGCACATGCCCGCCAAATTGCCAGCCTTGGGGGCCGCGCTCCAACTGGGCTTGTTGGCTGCTCAGCTGCAGCCACCCTTGGGCTTGCAAGGTGTTCCAGGGCGCGCCCAAGCCGCTGAGCACCTCGGCCGGCCAGCGCGAGAGGCCATCGGCCAGGGTCAATCGCCCGCCGCTGGCGGAGGCGCGCCACCGCAGTGACAAGGGCGTGGTGGTGCAGCAATCGGCGCTGATTTGCACGGCCAGGGCGGGGCCATCCTGGCGCCACTCGGGGCGGATGCGCCAGTGCACCGCGCCGGGCAAGGCCTGGGCATCACTGGCGTGTGCGCCTGCGGTCAACACCAATTGGGCCGAGCCGCTCCAAACGCTGCCACTGGCGGCGCGCAATTGCACCCGGCCTTGGCTGGCAGCGGCCAGCGCCTGGGTCAGGCCATCGGCAGGGGCCATCACGACCAAGGCCGACAGGCAACCCAGCACACCACCGAGCACGGCCCAAACCCAGCCAAGCAGGTGTGCGGCGTAGCGTTGGGAGGGGTTCATGGGGCTCAAGGTTGGGCTTTGGACGGCAACTGCAGCACGACTTGGCCGTCCCACGCCACAGGCCCCGTGCCGGGGCTGCGGTTCAAACGCGCTTGCACGGGCAGGGCCTGCGCTTGGCTGCGTGCCATGGCCAGCCATTGCGCCAGGGCGCTGCCCGAAACGCTTTTGAATTGGGCGGTGGCCATGTCGGCATTGAAAGACAGGCTGACCACCGGGCCCAAGGCGGACGCGCTGGTTTGCAGCAGGCGTTGGGCTTGATCCGGTCCGATCCGGGGTTGCGCCTTCAATGCGTTGGCCTGGGCTTGCCAGGCCTGCATGCTTTGCCACTGCTGCTGCAAGGCGGCGGTTTGGCCCAGGCCTTGTTGCCACTGGCGCCAAGCCGGGGCCACGGCCAGCGACCACAGCAAGGCCAACAGCAACAGCCCGGCGGCCAGGCCCACGCCGGCGCGTTCACGCGCGCTCCAACCGGACCAGTGGTTTGGCCAACTGGCAGGCAACCACCGGGGCCAGGCGCTCATGGCTTGGCCCCCTGACGCAGCACCCATAGGTTGCCGTCGGCGCTCAAATGGTAGCCCTGGGCGCGCAAGCCGGCGCGGGCCGTTTGAATCGCCTCGTCGCTCAGGGCAATGGCTTGCCAGCGCAACTCACCGGGATTGAACTGCAGGCTGATGAGTTGGGCGCTGGGCGGCAAGGCGCGGCCAAGGTGGCTGAGCATGACTTCCAAATCACCCGCGCCGGCTTGGCCCATGGCCCGCTGCAAGGCCTGAATTTCGCGTTGCATTTGCAAGGGCGCATCCACCACCAAGGTCACGGCCGGAAAACTATGGGTCAGCATGGCCGCCATTTGCTGGCGCATTTGCCGCTGGTGCTGGCTTTGTTGCCAGGCCATCCACTGCAAACCCAGCAGTTGCACCGCCAGCAAGGTGGCCAGGCCCCAGCGGGCGGCGCGCCAGCGCGGTGCGTGCCACAGGTTTTGGGCGGTTTCTTGGGCCCAGCGGGCCCAGCGTTGCGGGCGGCCTTGGGCCCATTCCCCTTGGGCCAGGTCCCAGTCGGTTTGTTGGGCTTGCCACAGGCGCTGGCCTGGGCTGAGCATGCGCGGTGTGCGGTCAAAATGGGTTTGCACCCAGTCGGCCGTGGCCGGGTCGCTCAGCCACACCGCGTCTGGCTGGGTCAGCGCTGGGCTGATCGCCCCCGGCCAGGGCGGGGGTGGCAAAACCATGGCGCCTTGGGCATCACAGGCCACAGCATGCAGTTGATCGGGCCGACCGCCTACCCACAACCAGGGCGCGCCTTGTTCGCGGGGTGACCATTCGGGCACGATGCGCGAGACCACCAAGCCCCGCGCTTGCAAAGGGGCCAGCGCTTGGCGCAGCCAGGCTTTTTGGCACACCGCCACCGTCAGTGGCCGGCCTTGGGCCGCAGCCGCTGCCCCCTCAGGGGTGTACACCACATGGGCTTGGGCGGGGTCTTCGAGCATGCGCTCTTCGAGCAAGCCCTCCAAGGCTGCGGCCAGGCGGGCCCGCCCCACCGGAGGCGGGGTGATGCGGTGCCAGGCCAGGGCTTGCGCGGGCACCACGGCCACCACCGGGCCTGCATCGCGCGGCAGTTGTGCGGCGCTGGC
>RFNL01000402.1 GCA_009927195.1 Betaproteobacteria bacterium
CATTGATGGGGGCAACTTCTATGCCATTTTTCCGCATGGTCTGCTGGTGTGGATGTTTGGCCCCGTGTTCGCTTGGAGCGTGCTGGCCCTGGGTTTGGGGTTGCGCGACTTTTGGGGCGCGGTCTTGCCGATGGATGGCCACCAACCCGCCCCCATCCATGCCGCCGCCAGTGCCGAAACCGCGCACGATGCGTTACGCCTGAAATACCTCGATGGTGGCCATGGCTTGGGCTGTCACGAAAATGACGACCGCACCACTTTGTGGCGGCGACGTTTTCACCACGCCACTTTTTATGGCTTCATGCTGTGCTTTGCCGCCACCTGTGTGGCCACGATCTACCACTATGCCTTGGGCTGGGTCGCTCCCTATCCCTTGATCAGCCTGCCGGTGGTGCTGGGCACGGTGGGTGGTGTGGGCCTGCTGATCGGTCCGGCCGGTTTGTTGTGGTTGAACCTGCACCGCCACCCGGAACACGGCGATGCCAGCCAAAAACCCATGGACCGCGCCTTCATTGCCTTGTTGTTTTTGAGCGGTGCCAGTGGCCTGGCCTTGCTGGCCTTGCGCGAGACCGCCGCCTTACCGTTCACCCTGGCCATTCACTTGGGCGTGGTGATGGCATTTTTCTTGACCATGCCCTATGGCAAATTTGCCCATGGCATTTACCGGGTGGCCGCCTTGCTGAAATTTTCCATCGAAAAACGCCTGCCCAACCGCTTGCGTTTGGGCGCTGAATAAGCGCCCCCCAAAATAATTGCGCTGTTATTTGTCACCGTTTATTCAATAGGACCGATCCCATGGACATGCAACTCAACGACAAAACCGCACTGGTCACCGGTGCCTCTGTAGGCATTGGTGAAGGCATTGCCCTGGCCTTGGCGGCCGAAGGCGTGCAACTGGCTTTGACCGCACGCCGCTTGGACAAGTTGCAAGCGGTCGCCGCCGCCATCGTGGCCGCTGGCGGCAAAAAACCCCTGCTGATTGCCCAAGACATGTATGCCGAAGATGCCGCCCAACAATTGAGCCAAGCAGCCCTTCAAGGGCTAGGGCGGGTGGACATTCTGATCAACAACGCGGGCGGATCGCGCAGCTTCAAAGATTTGCATGTGAGCGAGGCCCAGTGGCAAGAGGCCATGACGCTGAACTTTCACCGGCCTCGCCAACTGGCCGATGCCTTGATCGACCAAATGATCGCCCACCAATGGGGCCGCATCATCAACATCACGGGCAAAAGCGAACCCGACCATGTCAACGGCGCTTTTTGCGCCAAGGCAGGCATGCACTCCTGGGCCAAGGGCTTGTCGCGCATGGTCGGACCCCACGGCATCACCGTCAACTGCGTACCACCCGGGCGCATCCACTCGGAACAAATTTTCCGCAACTACACCCCCGAATACCGTCAATGGCAGTGTGAGAATGAAATCCCCATGGGCAGATACGGCGAACCCGAAGACATGGCCAATCTGGTGACTTTTTTGGCTTCGCCAAGGGCCAGCTACATCACCGGCGCGGTCATCCCCGTCGATGGCGGGCTTCGCCGCTACCAGTTTTGAACACCAACCGCAGTCTGTATCCCCCCTCATTGAGGAGCCTGCCATGACCCATCCCCCCGCCTGCATGGACCAATGGACCCGCCGAGCACTGCTGCAAGCGGTCGGCGCATTGGGGCTTTGCACGCCATGGACCGCTTCGCTGGCGGCCAACTGGCCCAGCAAACCAGTGCGCTTTCTGGTGCCCTTTGCCCCGGGCGGCACCAGCGAGATTGTGGCCCGTTCGGTGGCGGCAGAATTGACCAAGAACCTGGGTCAATCGGTGTTTGTGGAGAACAAACCCGGTGGCGCTGGCACGGTGGCCATGATCGAAGCGGCCAAGTCTGCGCCCGATGGCCACACCCTGGTTTTGGGCCATGTGGGTACCCTGGCCGTCAATCCCTATATGCTGAGCAACCCACCGTATGACGTCAACAAAGACTTCATGCCAGTGACCTTGTTGGCCAAGGTGCCCAATGTGTTTGTGATCCATCCCGACGTGCCCGCCAAATCCTTTCAAGAGTTCATTGCTTATGCCAAAAAGAACCCCGGCAAGCTCGATTACGGCTCGGCGGGCAATGCCAGTGCAGGTCATTTGGCCATGGAATACCTCAAGCTGGTCACCGGCATCTCCTTGACCCACATTCCCTACCGTGGCACGGGGCCGCAATTGGCCGATTTATTGGCCGGGCGCACCCATGCTTCTTCGGCCGGTTTGCCCGCCTTGGGTGCGCACATCCGTGCCGGGAAGTTGCGCGCCATTGCCGTGGGCACCCAGCAGCGCATATCTGGCCTGCCCGATGTCCCCACCGTGGCTGAAATGGGCTTCAAGGATTTCGAAACCGCCCAGTGGTATGGCATCTTGGTCCCCGCCGGTACGCCATTGGATGTGGTCAAGAAAATCCAGGAGGAAAGCCTCAAAGCCCTCAAGTCCAATGCGGTGACCGAGCGCTTTGCCACCGACAACGCGGTCGGCGGCGGTGGCCCACCGAGCGAATTTGCAGCCTATATCGCCAAAGAACAAAAGATATGGAGCCGCATCGTCAAAGATGCCCAATCCGCGCCGATTGACTCCCGGCACTTTCGACTTGGGCCTTGCCAGCCCGGGCACAACCGCTTTTTCTTGGCGCTGAAAGCCTACGCACCAAAGCGCGCAAAGCAAGCGTCCAACTCGGCCACCCACCGCTGCTTTTGCGCGGGGCTGGCGAAACTGGCCTCGAAACTGTTGCGCGCCAATTGGTGGGCATGGCCTGCATGCAAGGGCAAGGCGGCAAAGCTTTGCAGCAGGTTGTCATTCACATAGCCACCAAAGTAGGCCGGGTCGTCAGAGTGGACCGATGCACACAGGCCCGCATCGAGCAAGGCGGGCAGATTGTGTTGGGCCAAGTCGGGAAAGACACACAGCTTCACATTCGACAACGGGCACACAGTCAATGGCACACGTTGCGCAGCCAAGCGTTGCATCAAGGCCGGGTCTTGGGTGGCTTGCACACCATGGTCGATGCGCTGGGCCTGCAAGTCATCCAAGGCCGACCAGATGTACGCCGGCGGCCCCTCTTCGCCCGCATGGGCCACACAGCGCAAGCCCAGTTCGCGGGCGCGCGCAAACACCCGCGCAAACTTCTCTGGCGGATGGCCCCAGTTCGCTCGAATCCAAACCCACCGCCACCATTTGTCGAGATACGGCATCGCCTGGTTCAAGGTTTCAAACGCATCTTCCTCGCTCAGATGGCGCAAAAAACACATGATCAACTGGGCATCAACCCCGAGTTGCCTGCGGGCATCTTCACAGGCCTGGTGCAAGCCCGCCACCACGGTGTGCATGGCCACGCCGCGCTCGGTGTGGGTTTGGGGATCGAAAAACATTTCCACATGCACCACACGATCGACCGCAGCGCGTTGCAGATAGGCCCAGGCCAAATCGTAAAAATCTTGTTGGTGCAACAACACACTGGCACCGGCGTAGTAAATGTCCAAAAAACTTTGCAAGTTGGTGAAGGCATAGGCGTGGCGAACAGCGGCCACGTCCGCATGCGGCAACACCAAGCGGTTGCGCCGCGCCAGGGCAAACATCAGCTCGGGCTCCAAGCTGCCCTCGATGTGCAAGTGCAACTCTGCCTTGGGCATGGAGCGCAACAACTCGGGCAAGCGCTCAGTGGGAATGGCCGAAAAATTCATGGCTGATACCTTGGTTGCCGCCTGC
>RFNL01000300.1 GCA_009927195.1 Betaproteobacteria bacterium
TTGGGGCACGGTCAAGGTCGTGGCTTGGGGCTGGCGGCGCTCAACCAGTTTGAGGATGTGAAAGCCTGCACCAGAGGGCAAGGGGCCGACCAATTGACCCACCGCCAAGCCTTTGACCGCATCCAAAAACAAACTGGGATAGCGCTGGGCCGGGCGCAAACCCATCATGCCGCCACTGTCTTTGTCGGCAGCCTGTGAATTTGCACGCGCCACGCTGGCAAAGTCTGCGCCTGCCTTGATTTGCGCCATCAATGCCTGCGCCCGCGCCTGCACCGTTTGCCGCTCGGTCTCGTTGGCACCCTCGGGCACGGTCAACAAAATATGCCCCAATGCCAATAGCGGCTCGGACTCTTGACTGGTTTTGAGCCGTTCTGCGATCAGTTTGTCGATTTCAGACTCGGTGATTCGGATGCGCGCATTGACCTCGCGCTCGCGCAAGCGCTGCAAGGTGAGTTGCTGTCGCAAATCGGCCCGGAACTGGCTCACCGACATGCCCTGCTGCGCCAATCGCTCGCGAAAAATCTCCAAGCTCACACCGTTTTGGGCGGCCATACCCTGCTCTGCTTGCGCAAGCACCGCATCATCGATGCGAATGCCCATGTCTTGCGCCAGACGCAATTGGGCACGCTCATCGATCAAGCGCTCCAGCACTTGGCGCACCAGTACTTCGCGCCGGGGCAAAAAACCCCCTTGCTGCTGCTGCATTTGCTGCGCTGTTTGCTCAACTTGTTGCTGCAACTCTTGATTGGTGATGGGCTCTGAGTCCACCACCGCCACAATGAAGTCAGATGAACGCGCCCCCGCGGTGACGGTGCCCGGCGCAGACGCGTTCGGTGCAAGGGCCGCTCCCAACACGGGGACCGTCGTTCGCAACCCTTGGGCCCATGTCGCTGCGGTGGCCAAGAGCAAGGTGGCGCAGACGGCACGCCCCAGCAAAAGCCCCAAAGCCTGGAACATCGATTCACTCATATTGACCAAATCGGCTTGGAAAGCCCCCGTTTTCGCGCAAGTTTTGATAGCGTGGCACGTAATCTTTGAACACGCTGGTGATGTTGGAGCCCAATCGGGACATGCCTGAAAACTCCATTTGAAACATGACCCGCTGCACCGATCGGTCGGCCGTCAACTGATAGCGGTCAAACGCCACGCGGGACAACCAGCAACCTGCGTCATATTCCAAACCCACCAGCGCATCGACCAATCGTGACTCCTGCTGGTTATAGTTCAAGCGGCCCACAGTGTACCAACGCCCCGGGGCTTCGCCCAAGCCAGTGTCGCCGGAACCGCCAGCGGAAAACAGGTTTTGCAACGGCCACTGCCAACTGGTGTCGATAAATTCGCCGCCCACCGCACCGACCGCATCGGCCTTGTACCGGTAGGCCATGTTCAACACCCGGTAAGGACCTGGTCGATAGCGCCCCACCACGGTGGAGCGCACAAAGCGCATTGCATCCGGGCTGTACTGCAATGCCGACTCCAATGACCAGGCATTGGCCAATTGAACATTGGTGCCGGCCAAGGTGTCGCTGAGTTGCTCCGTAGCGGCAGTGCCACCGGGCAACACCACCTCTTGCGAGCGCAAACGGTAGCGCTGGGCCAACACCATGCGGGCGCGCTCAGCGCCAGAGCGCGGGTCCAAAAACCGGGAAGTGGCCCCGGTGGTCACTTGATGGCTATCGGATATGCGGTCATAGCCCGTGAAGGCGTTCTCGGTGAAGATGGTGGCGATGTTGAAGTCGTAGCTGGCCGAGTCGTAGTTGGGCAGGTTGTTTTGGTCTTTGAAGGGCGTGTTGACATAAAAGATGCGTGGCTCCAAGGTCTGTACCCAATCTTTGGCAAACCATTGGGTGGGCCGCTCAAACACCGCGCCAGCGTCCACACTGTAACTGGGGATGACCACCGAGGCCGACCGCGTACCCGTCGTTGCCAAGGCTTGTTCCCACTGGTAGCTGCGGGCATGCAGCATCAGTTTGGGGGTGACCGCTCCGTATGGCGTGATCCACGATTGGGCCACTTGGGCTTGACTGACCATGCGCTGGCCATTGTCATTGCTCAAGCCCAAAAATTCCCGGTTCGATTGAAAGCGGGTCATTTCACCCGAAACCAGCACATCCAGGCCAGAGGGGTAGGCCCAGCGGTATTGTGCGCCCAGCTTGGGCACCAAGTCGTAGGGCGGTGTGATGGGTGTGGTGGCATCTTGCAAGGTTTGCCAGCGCAGAGTGCGCAGCTGGGATGTGAAGCCCCCGCTGGTATAGCCCAAGGTGGCGTCGGCGGGCAACAAGCGCAAGGCGCCATTGACGTTGTTGCGCGGAAAGTCTTTCCAATAGTTGTCGTCACTCACCCGGCTGATATGGAGTCCCAGTGTCATCGGCCCCAATCGGGCTGACCGGGTGTCGAGCATGCCTTGGTGCAGCCATGAGGTGCTCCAGCGCGTGCTGCCAGAGAGGCGGTCGTCGGGCATGAGGTCCAGCTTGGCCGTGCCTTGAACGGGTGGCAAGACGCTCTCCAAATAGCGAAACTCGGTCGACAGGTTCAGGCCACGCGAGGTCATCAGCCGGGGCGTGAGCAATACATCGCGGTTGGGCGCCAGGTTCCAGTAATAGGGTTGCGAATAGGTCAGCCCATCCACACTGTTGGTCTCAATGGTGGGTGGCAAAAACCCCGATCGACGCTGACTGGTCATGGGAAAGGAGAAGGAGGGCACACGCACCACCGCCGTGTCTTTGAAATACAAGGCCCCGTTTTCTACCTCAGCATCGCCAGTCGCGCTGTCCAAGGTCAACTTGTCAGCGCTGATCATCCAATCGGGCAACCAACTCGGGCCAGGTTTGCGCGCGCAGGTGGTGTAGTTGCCTTGGTGTATGACGGCGCGCTTTTCGCTTGAAAAGTCCACCTGCCTGGCCTGCCCGTGGCCTTGGCTGCGCAAAAACCGATACCTTGGCTCGGTGAAGCTGCCCTCAAAGGTATCGAGTTTCAGGTCCACATCGGGGCCTTCAAACACATTGCCCGCTTGGTTGATGCGCACTTGGCCGCGTGCGCGTGCCCTGTCGGTGGGTTGGAAATAGTCGATCCGCTCGGCCCGGATCAAAGTGTCTGCGCGGCGCAATTGCACATTGCCCAACAGCAGCAAGTCCAGGTCCGGCCGACCTGAAACCTGATCGGCCTGGATGAATAACGGCAGGGCCAGACGACCCTGGGGGGCAAGCAATGGGGGCAACAAACTGCTGGGCTTGAGCACCGGCGCATCTGGCGGGGGTATTGGGCCGGTTTGGGCCACAGCCCCAAAGCCCAGCGCCCAAGCCCAAACGACCCGAAAAAAGTGACGCAGACACAGAAAGAGGGCAGGGGGAATGGCATTCATGGGGTTACAGCCAAACCCGGAACAGCTGTAGGGGCTGCCAATGCATGGGGCCATCC
>RFNL01000278.1 GCA_009927195.1 Betaproteobacteria bacterium
CAAAACTCACCGGCACACCCGAGAGGCCGTCCACTGGTTGAAGGCTGCGGTCAAAGTGCGAGCTCGCCGGCATGTAGCGCAAGGCCACACCGGTGCGCCGCAGGCCTGAGGTATTGGCCTTGGCCCCATGGATCATGTAGACATCATGCATGGACATCTGCCCCGGCTCCAGTTCCAAATCCAGCGCCTGTGATTCTTCAAAAGTCCCATCGACCATGCGTTGATTCAGGGTCAGATCGGTGCGATCCTCGTGCAAATGGGGGTGGAGGTTTTTGCCCCGGTGCGAGCCGGGGATGACCCGCAAACAACCGTTGGCCCGGGTGCTGGGATCCAGCGCCACCCACACGGTGCAGGTGGCCAATGGCCGAATCGGCCAATAGTGGCCGTCTTGGTGCCAAGGGGTTTCGTAACCCTCGCTGGCGGGTTTGCAAAACACATGGCAACCCCACAAAACAATGTTGGGCCCAATCAACTGCGCCACCATGTCAACAATCGGCGGATGCATGGCCAGGTCCAGAAAGGCTTGGCTGCCGTGCACACCTTCATCGTTCTTGCCTTCAATGTGGGCACTGACCAGTTTTTCCGGGCGCACACCTGGGTTGTGGCGCAGCAACGTGTCCAAAGCGTTTTGCACATGGGCCAACACATCGGGTTCGAGCCGGTAGTTGGGCACCAAGCTGCCTTGCGCCTGGTAATGGGATATATCTTCGGGGCTCAATAAAGCGGTCAAGGGGTTCTCCTGGTGTCTCATTCACCCAAATAAGCGGCCCGGACCTTGGGGTCGTCCAACAGCAGCTTGGCCGCTCCTCCCAAGGTGATCAGGCCTGACTCCATCACATAAGCGCGGTCGGCAATTTGCAAAGCGCGGCGTGCATTTTGTTCGACCAGCAGCACCGTCATGCCCTGGTCAGAAACGCCTTGGATGACTTCAAAAATTTTATCCACCATCAAGGGTGACAAGCCCATGGAAGGTTCATCGAGCAGGAGCAATCGGGGCTGTCCCAGCAAGGCCCGGCCCATGGCCAGCATTTGTTGTTCACCCCCCGACAAGGTGCCTGCCAACTGGTTGCGTCGCTCCTTGAGGCGGGGGAAAGTGGTGAAGATGCGTTCCATGTCGCTGTCGATTTGCGCTTTGTCGTCGCGGACATAAGCCCCCATTTGCAGGTTTTCCAAAATGGTCATGCGGCCAAATATCCCACGCCCTTCTGGCACCATGCACAAACCCTGGCGCACCAGGTCCCAGGCACCCAAGCCTGCGATGTCTCGCCCTTGGAAACTGATGCGGCCCGCTTGGGCGCGCATGCCGCCGGTGATGGCTTTGAGGGTGGTGGTTTTGCCCGCCCCATTGGAGCCGATCAGGCTGACCAATTCGCCTGGAAAAATCTGTAAATCCACCCCTTTGACCGCCTGGATGCCGCCATAGGACAGGGCCAATTGCTCGACGCGCAAGAGCGCTGACGGATGCTGGGTGGATGGGAGGGGTACGGCCGTCATTCAGTGGGCCCCAGTGCCCAAATAGGCCTCAATGACCTCTGGGTCGCGTTGCACCTGGACGGGCGTTCCTTGGGCAATGAGTTTGCCGTGGTCCAGCACCGTGACCCGATCGCACAGGCCCATGACCAATTTGACATCGTGTTCGATCAGCAAAACGGTGCACTGGTCGTTGCGGATTTTGTCGATCAAGGCCCGTAATTGCACTTTTTCGGTGGCATTCATGCCCGCGGCGGGTTCGTCCAAGGCGATCAACAAGGGGTCGGTGGCCAAAGCGCGCGCAATCTCCAAACGGCGCTGGTCACCATAACTCAGGGTGCGGGCTTTGCAAGGCGCATAGTTGCCAATGCCCACATATTCGAGCAAGGCCTGGGCCCGCGCGGCGGTATCGGCCTCCTCGGCGCGAAAACGCGCCGTGCGCCAGATGGCCGCCCATGCCCCTGCATGGGTGCGGCAATGGCGTGCCACCATGACATTTTCCAAGGCAGACATCTCGGCAAACAGACGGATGTTTTGAAAGGTGCGGGCAATGCCCGCTTGGGCCACTTTGTGGACCGCGCTGGGCCGATAGGGTTTGCCACCCAATTCAAAGTGGCCGGAGTCGGGGGTGTACAAACCAGTGATGACATTGAAAAAAGTGGTTTTGCCCGCGCCATTGGGGCCGATCAAGCCATAGATCTGACCGCGTTCGATGTGCAGATCCACACCGCTCAAGGCCTGCAAGCCGCCAAAGCGTTTGCCCACACCCCGCACTTCGAGCACCACATCGGTCATGGCTTGCCGACCGATGGGTTGGCGGATTGGCCATGCTCGGGTGTGGGCCACAATCCCCTGGGCCGACACAGCATGATGGCGATCATGGCCAAGGCGATGAGCAGTTGGCGCAAGATGGCGGGGTCAAAACGCCCGCCGGTGATGTCTTGCAAAGGCGCGGCCACCAAGCGCAAGACCTCGGGCAAGGCGGCCAGCAGCACGGCACCCAAAATCACCCCGGGCAAATGACCCAGACCGCCCAAGACCACCATGGCCACAATCATCACCGACTCCATCAGGCTGAAGGATTCGGGGGAAATAAAGCCTTGAAACGCCGCAAACATGGCGCCGGAGACGCCCCCAAAACTCGCCCCCATGGCAAAGGCCAGCAATTTCAGGTCGCGGGTGTGGATGCCCATGGCCTTGGCCGCCACTTCGTCTTCTCGAATGGCCATCCACGCACGGCCAATGCGCGAGCGCTCCAGACGGTGACAAATGAATACGCTCAACAGCACCAAAGCCAAAAACAAGTAGTAATAGAGGGTCACCGAGGGCAATTCGATGAAGCCCCAATCAAGCCGCTTGGACAAAGGGTGGCCCATCACCGTGACGGCATCGATGGATCCCAGTCCCTTGGGCCCGTTGGTGATGTTGACCGGTTGGTCCAAGTTGTTCATGAACACCCGGATGATTTCGCCAAAGCCCAGGGTCACGATGGCCAGGTAATCTCCGCGCAATTTCAGGGTGGGCGCGCCCAGCAAAGCGCCCAAAAAGGCCGCCAACAAGGCCGCCATCGGCAAGACCGCCCACAAACTCAGGTGCAAGCCATGGGGAAACCACGCCATGAGGGCGGGAAAGGTGTCGAGCAAATGGGGCGACGCCAACAAGCCATACAAATAAGCGCCCAAGGCAAAAAAGGCCACATAACCCAAATCAAGCAGGCCGGCATAGCCCACCACGATGTTCAGGCCCAAGGCCAACATGACGTACAACAAGGACATGTCGGCGATGCGCACCCAGGCATTGCCAAATGTTTGCAGCACCAATGGAAGGGCCAACAACACCACAGCCCACAAAAGAAATTGTGCTTTGGACGCGAAGCGAATGCCCATGGCGTGCCTCAGGCCCGGTCAGCCACGCGCTCACCGAGCAAGCCCGAAGGGCGCAAGGTCAGGATGGCGATGAGCACCAAAAACGCAAAAATGTCGGTGTATTGGCTGCCCAGCACCCCCCCCG
>RFNL01000328.1 GCA_009927195.1 Betaproteobacteria bacterium
TGGAGACCACGCCAATGACCATGCCCAGAGCGACGGAAATGGCACCGCCCGACAACACGTTAAAGACCAAGCCCAATGCGGTGACCTGGGCCGACACCCAACCCAGGTAGCTGATCATGATCATTACCGAGCAAAAAACCTCCACCACTGGCCCATACCGCTCGCGGTAGTAGTCGCTGATGGTGAGCAAGTTCATTTTGTAGAGCTTGGCGGCGAAAAAGATGCCCACCAAAATCAAGCAAGTGCCCGCGCCAAACGGGTCTTCCACCACGCCACCCAGCCCGCTGTTGACGAATTTGGCGGGTATGCCCAGCACCGTTTCCGAGCCAAACCAGGTGGCAAAGGTGGTGGTCACGATCATGGCCAAGGGCAAATGCCGCCCCGCAATGGCAAAGTCTGCGCTGCTGCTGACCCGTTTGGCCGCGATCAGGCCAATGGCAATGGTGACCAGCAAATACACAAAGACCAGGGTGAGCAACATGGCAAAGACTCCAAACAAATTAGCCCTGCGCCCCAGCCCTGGGGCAGCGCAGCGGATTGAGATCAATGGATTTTGAAAAACAATTGCATCAGCAGCAAACCCGCGACAAAGCCCAGACCCGTCCAAAACAAGCGGCCCAACAATTGGTTGGTGCGGCGCTGCTCGGCCAGCAAGGCCTGGGTTTGCGGATTGGGCACATGCTGGCTTTGGTGCTGCAGAAAAAGGTGCACCAAGCGCGGCAACTCGGGGATGAGTTTGGCATAGCGCGGCGCCTCGGCCTTGAGTTGGCTCCACAATTTTTGTGGGCCGATTTGCTCCAGCATCCATTGCTCTAAAAAGGGCTTGGCCGTGCTCCACAAGTCCAAATCGGGGTCCAGTTCACGGCCCAGGCCTTCGATGTTGAGCAAGGTTTTTTGCAGCAACACCAGTTGCGGTTGTATCTCCACGTTGAAGCGGCGCGAAGTTTGGAACAATCGCATGAGCACCATGCCCAGGGAAATTTCTTTCAAGGGGCGATCAAAATAAGGCTCGCACACCGAGCGGATGGCCGCTTCGAGTTCATCAACCCGGGTGTTCGCGGGCACCCAACCTGACTCCAGGTGCAACTCGGCCACACGCTTGTAGTCGCGGCGGAAAAAGGCGGTGAAGTTTTGCGCCAAGTACTCTTTGTCAAACTCGGTCAAGGTGCCCACAATGCCAAAGTCCAGCGAGATGTACCGACCAAAACTCTCGGGCGCAATACTCACCTGGATATTGCCGGGGTGCATGTCGGCATGGAAGAAGCCATCGCGAAACACCTGGGTGAAAAAAATCGTCACCCCATCGCGGGCCAGTTTGGCGATGTCCACGCCAGCCTCGCGCAGGCGATCCACTTGGCTGATGGGCACGCCATTCATGCGCTCCATCACAATCACCTCATTGCGGCAGTACTCCCACAGCATTTCGGGAATCAGCACAAGGTCCAAGCCTTGCATGTTGCGGCGCAGTTGCGCGGCATTGGAAGCCTCGCGCACCAAGTCCAACTCATCATGCAGGTATTTGTCAAACTCCGCCACCACCTCGCGGGGCTTGAGTCGCTTGCCATCGCTGGACAAACGGTCCAGCCACTGCGCCATGGTGCGCATCAAGCCCAGGTCTTTTTCAATGGCACTGAGCATGCCCGGGCGCAGTACTTTGACGGCCACATCGCGCAATTGCCCGTTCTTGTCTTTCACCTGGGCAAAGTGAACCTGGGCGATCGAAGCGCTGGCCACGGGTACCCGTTCAAAGCTCTCAAACAACTCATCCACCCGCAGCCCCAAGGCGCGCTCAATCGTGGCCACCGCCACCTCCGAGGGAAAAGGCGGCACCCGGTCTTGCAGCAACGCCAATTCATCGGCGATGTCGGTGGGTAACAGATCGCGCCGGGTGGACAGCACTTGGCCAAACTTGACGAAGATGGGGCCCAGCGACTCCAAGGCTTGACGCAGGCGTTGACCACGTGGTGTGGAAAAATTGCGCCCGATACAGACCAAGCGATGCAACAAACGCAGGGCAGGATGGCTAAAGCCCGACAGAACCAACTCATCCAAGCCGTGGCGAAAAACTACCCACAGGATAAAACCCCCGCGAAACATTCGCCTCATACCCAGCCGGCCTGACCGCCTGTTTGGGTTGGGGCTTTGGTGCCAGGCCGCACCAGCCATTGGCGCAAGGCTTGTGCGAGTTGCCGCATCACTTGCCCAATCGCATGGGCCGGGGCATCGCCGATCAAACGCGCCAGGTCTTCTTCCAGGTCCCAGCGCACGTGATCAATCAACCAATTGATCTCGGCGGCCAGTTGCACATCGCCCTCGATGTGAATAGGTGGCTTTTGGCCGTTGACCAAAGACTGAGCCAAGACCCAAGGCGAGGTTTCGGCCACTTGCAACACCAAATGGGCCGATTGCAAGGGGTCGCCGATGTCGACCAAACCTGCCGGCGTGAAAACCACCTGGAAACTGAACTGGCGCCAGCGCACCTGAACCTTTTGCCCCGCCACACGGCGCAAGCGCTGGCAGGCTTCGGGCTCTTGCATCAACACATGGTTGATCAACAACACGGCCCTTTGTTGGGCCTCTTGGATCAACCATTTGGGCGGTTGCAACTGGCTGGCCAGGGATTGGGCTTGCTGTACCCACCAATAAAAAGGGGACTGTGTATTCATAGTCCCCAATTATTCCCGATCGTGTCAGTCGGTATTTATTGCAGGGCCTGCACCCCTGCGACCAACCATCCCATTTCACCTTGCTTGGGTCGGCCCATGTTCCAGATCTCGCGAAACGGGCTGGGCCCGGCGCTGGGGTCTTCACGAATCATGCCGGTGAATTCGACACTGGCGAGGTATTCGTTTTCCAATTCTTCGATGCCCAGCAATTGGGCTTGCAAGCTCACCACTTCGGTCTTGTTGACTTGGCCCGGGGCCTGGGCTTCGCGCTCAGCCAATTGCACCTTGATTTCGGCCAGCATGGTGTCGGTCATCATGGCGCGCAGGGCCGGGATGTCCGATCGGTCCCAGGCATCTTGCAAGTGAATAAAGTTTTGCTTGGCCGCTGACACAAAGCCTTCGACATCAAATCCAGCGGGAATACCCCAAGTGGTGGCACCAGTTGCCACACCAGAACCAATGTTCAGGCCTTGGCGGGCCGGCGCGGTCGGCTCAAAAGCCGCGGTTTGGCCCTCCCAAGGCCGGGCCGATGCGTCATTGCCCACATTGCGCGGGTTGTATTGGGGGGCGCTGTAAGGCTGAGCGGGAGCGCCCGCCGCTTCCAATGCATACGGGCTGGAAGCTTGCTGTGTTTGGCGACGGCGCATGAAGTAGCCCACGACCATCATGATGACCAATGCCAGCAAGCCAAACATCAAGAACTGGCCAAATTCAGCGCCCAATCCCATGGAATGGGCCAACCATGCCAAGCCCAAGCCAGCCGCCAAGCCACCCAACATGGCACCCCAGGGGCGGCGTTGGGGTTGGGCAGCAACTGGCGAGGGTGCGGGTGCGGGTGCGGCAGGAGCCGCTTGCGCCGGTGCGGCCGGCTTGGCCGCTTGACTTTGGGTCACGTTGTTGGACTGCTGCCCCACCGATTTTCCACCGCCCAGACGCTTGGCCGCGTCGGCAGGCAAGCTGGTGAAGGCCAAGGTGCTGACCAGGATCAAGGTCCACAGTTTCATGGAAAGACTCCGTCAAAAAAACCACAGAAAAATTGCTAACAGCGTATTGCAACATGCAATGCCACCACACCGGCGCTGAGGCTGTGAATGTCCACATGGCCAAAACCGCTTTCTTGCATCAGGGTCTTTAGGCCCGCCTGATCTGGGTGCATCCGAATCGACTCGGCCAGGTAGCGGTAGCTGTTGGCATCACCTGCCACCCACTGGCCCAGTTTGGGCAACACATTGAACGAATACCAATCGTAGGCTTTTTGCAGTGGCTTGGCGACCCGGGAAAACTCCAGCACCAACAAACGCCCTTGGGGCTTGAGCACGCGATGCATTTCCTTGAGGGCCAAATCTTTATGGGTCATGTTGCGCAAGCCAAAGGCCACGCTCACCCGGTCAAAGTGCTGGTCAGGGAAAGGCAGTTGTTCTGCATCGCACACCAAGGTGGGCAAAGACACGCCGCTATCGATCAGGCGATCCCGCCCGGTGCGCAGCATCGCCTCATTGATGTCGGTGTGCACCACCTGCCCCTGCAGGCCAACCCGAGGCGCGAAAGCCAAAGCCAAATCACCCGTACCCCCTGCGATGTCGAGCACGCGCATGCCCGGACGCACATCGGCCACCATGACGGTGTAGGCCTTCCAGGCACGGTGCAAGCCTGCCGACATCAGGTCGTTCATCAGGTCGTAACGGCTGGCGACTGAATCAAAGACATCACGCACCATGCGCGACTTATCGCGCTCCGGCACCGTTTGAAAACCAAAATGGGTCTGGCTCATGGTGCAGTGTCAATGCCCGCCACAGGCGTGATCACCGCCCGCTTTGGGATTGGTGGCCATGGGCGGATCGCGATCGACCCCTGCGGCTTGCAGGCGTTGCTGGTAGCGGGCCCATAAATCGGCTTGTTGCGAGCCCAGCATATAGAGGTAGTCCCAGGAATAAATGCCACTGTCGTGCCCGTCGCTGAAAGTGGGCTGCACCGCGTAATTGCCCACCGGGGACAACTCCATCACGCAGACCTCGCGTTTGCCGGTCTGCAACACCTCTTGCCCTGGACCGTGACCTTGCACTTCGGCAGAGGGGCTGTACACCCGCATCAATTCAAAAGGAATGCGAAAAGTTTGACCATCGGCAAACGACACCTCCAACACCTTGGACTTGTTGTGCAAGGTGATGCCCGTGGGGTTGGGGGTGGCGTTGCTCAGTCCAGCCATGGGAGCGCTTTCAAACCAATACCCGTTCGATGCCGCCGTCGTTGGCGGCGGCCACATAAGCGGGCATCCAGTTGTCACCCAAGATGTGCTTGGCCATTTCAACCACAATGTAGTCGGCTTCGAGCAGGCCGTTTTGCAAATCCTGACCGTAACGCGACAAACCCTGTAAGCAACTTGGGCAACTGGTCAGCACCTTGACCGACCCAGGGGATTGGCCGCTCATCTGGGCCAAGCTGGTCTCGTTCAAGCGCAATTCAGCTTCTTTGCGAAAACGAATTTGGGTGGCAATATCGGGCCGGGTCACGCCCAAAGTGCCTGACTCGCCACAACAACGCTCGCTTTTGATCACCTGTGCACCGACCAGGGCTTTGACGGTTTTCAT
>RFNL01000195.1 GCA_009927195.1 Betaproteobacteria bacterium
ATGTTGATGGCCTTGGCGGTTTCAACCACCCGCGCCACATCGGGTGCGGTGACCTCACGGTCTTTCACCGCCACCATGCCGCTGGAGTTCATGCCCCGAATGTGGCTGCCGGTGATGCCGGTATAGACCTTGGTGATTTTGCAATCGGCCATGAACTCGGCCTCTTTCAACGCCGCTTGAATGCTTTGCACCGTGGCGTCGATGTTGACCACCACACCACGCTTGAGACCATTGCTGGGCGACAGGCCCATGCCGGCAATTTTGAGTTCACCCCCGGGCATGACCTCGGCCACCACCGCCATCACTTTGCTGGTGCCAATGTCCAGGCCGACCACCAAATCTTTGTACTCTTTTGCCATGCGTCTTCCTTTTCTTACCGTTTGACAGGTTGGGCTTCCAGCGTGCTCACGCCGCGCAAGCGCAGCGCATATCCGTTGTCATGGCGCAAATCGGCCGATTCCATGGCGCTGGCCCGCCGCCCATACCGGCTGGCCACTTGGGTCAAGGTTTGGGTCAAGCGCAACACCCGCTCTTGCACCTGCACGGCTTGGCCGCGCCCGAGCTCGACCACCGACCCCCCCTCCAATTGCGCCCGCCAACTGCCGCGCGCGGTCAACTCCAAACTGCTGAGTTCAAAATTCAATGGCGTGAACATCGGCGTGAGCAAGCGGTACAAGCCCAGCACCTCGGCCGACTGCGCATCGGGTCCCATCAAGCGCGGCATGCGCTCGACATCGGCCTCCATCACATTGGCCTCGAACAATTCGCCTTGTTGATTGACCATGCGCCCATCACTTTCAAGACCCCACACCGCCACCGGCTGATGCTCTTCCAGCGTCACCCTCAGCCGATTGGGAAATTCGCGACGCACCACCGCACGGCGCACCCAAGGCACGGCCTCAAAACTGGCGCGCGCCTGGGCCAAGTCCATGGTGAAAAAGTTGCCTTGCAAACGCGGCGCCACATTGGCCCGCAGCGTGACCTCGTTGCTGTGCGCCACATCGCCATCCACCGTGATGCGCTGCAAGCTGAAACTCGGGTGGCGCAGCGCCCACCACAGCGCCGCACCCACCGCCATGGCAAAAAAGCCCAGCAGCAGCAGATTGGCCAAGGCGTTCATCCACTTGGCATCCCATGGCACTTCCAGGGGTATCGTTTGCGGGGTGTGCATGCGGCGTTGCATCAGCGACCCCCACCGCCGCGGCTGTCCAAACTGGCACTGGCGATCAAACGCAGACACAGGTCTTCATAAGTGATGCCCGCCGCACGCGCCGACATGGGCACCAAGGAATGGCTGGTCATGCCCGGAGAGGTGTTCATTTCCAGCAAAAAGGCTTTGCGGTCGCTGGCGCGGATCATCAAGTCGGCGCGGCCCCAACCCCGGCAACCCAGGCTGCGGTAAGCGGCCAGCACCTGTTGCGCGATGGCTTGTTCCTCTGCCGGTGGCAAGCCACTGGGGCAGTGGTATTGCACCGAGTCGGTGAAGTATTTATTTTGGTAGTCGTAAGCGCCAGCGGGCGCGCAATGCGCACGATGGGCAAGGCTTGCGCGCCCTCGCCCTCGCCCAGCACCGGGCAGGTGATTTCATCGCCCTCGATGAAAGCCTCGCACAACAGCTCGGGGTCGTAGCGGATGGCCAATGCGGCGGCATCGGCCATGTCTTGGGGGCGGCTGACTTTGGTCACGCCAATCGAGGAGCCCTCGCGCGGGGGTTTGACGATCAGCGGCAAACCCAACTGGGCTGGGATGGCGGCGATGCGCGCCGGGGTTTGCTCGGCAGGGCTGAGGCAAACCGATTCCGGGGTGACCAGACCATGGCTGCGCCACAAGTGCTTGGTCATCACTTTGTCCATGGCCATGGCCGAGGCCATCACCCCCGAGCCGGTATAGGCAATGCCCAACAGCTCCAAAGCACCTTGCACCGTGCCGTCTTCGCCATGGCGGCCATGCAAGGCGATGAAGCAGTGGCTGATGCCCATGCCGCGCAAGGCCGACAGGTCTTGGGTGGCCGGGTCAAACGCCTGAGCGTTCACCCCTTTGGACAACAAAGCGGCCAACACGCCATGGCCCGACAGCAAGGAAATATCGCGCTCGGCCGAGTCGCCGCCCATCAGCACCGCCACGCGCGCGCTGGCCACGTCAAAGCCGCTCATGGCCGCCCCCCCTGACTCAGTTGCAGCACCTGGGTGGGCACCAACCCCACACTGCCCGCGCCCATGCACAGCACAACATCCCCCGGCTGGGCCTGCGACAGGATGTGCTCAGGCATGTCGGCGATGGCATCGACATAAGCCAGGTTTTGATCGCCTGCCATGCGCAAGGCCCGGGCCAAGGCCCGACCATCGGCGCCGGCAATGGGTGACTCACCGGCGGCATACACCTCGGACAGGTACAAGGCATCGGCACGGCGCAAGACCTGTACAAAGTCTTCAAAACAGTCGCGCGTGCGGGTGTAGCGGTGCGGTTGAAACACCAGCACCAAGCGCCGCCCGATAAACGCGCCGCGCGCAGCGGCCAAGGTGGCGGCGATCTCCACCGGATGGTGGCCATAGTCTTCAATCAAGGTGAATTGCCCACGGCCGTCGCGCGTGGGCGCTTCGCCATGACGCTGAAAACGCCGACCCACGCCCTTGAACTGCGCCAAAGCGGTTTGCACAGCCTCATCGGGCACCCCCAACTCCACTGCCACCGCAATCGCGGCCAAGGCATTGAGCACGTTGTGCTCGCCCGCCAGATTCAGGGTGATTTGCATCTCTGGCAAGCGAATCCCGTTGCTGCGCGTCACGCCAAAGTGCATGCGCCCGTTGTCGGCGCGCACGCCATGGGCGCGCACCTGGGCTTGGGGGCCAAAGCCGTAACTGGTGATGGGCCGAGACACCTCGGGCAAGATGCTGCGCACGGCCGCATCATCGGTGCACAAGACGGCCGCACCATAAAACGGCATGCGGTGCAAAAACTCCACAAAAGCCTGCTTCAAGCGGCCAAAGTCATGCCCGTAGGTTTCCATGTGATCGGCGTCGATGTTGGTCACCACCGACATGACGGGCATCAGGTTCAAGAACGAGGCATCGGATTCATCGGCCTCGACCACGATGTACTCACCACTGCCCAAGCGCGCATGGGCACCGGCGCTGTTCAAACGCCCACCAATCACAAAGGTCGGGTCCATGCCCGCCTGGGCCAACACACTGGCGACCAAGCTGGTGGTGGTGGTTTTGCCATGGGTGCCCGCAATGGCCACGCCTTTTTTTAACCGCATCAACTCGGCCAACATCACCGCACGCGGCACCACCGGGATGAGCTTGGCGCGTGCGGCCACCACTTCAGGGTTGGAAGCGTGCACCGCGGTGGATGTGACCACCGCATTGGCGCCGGCAATGTGAGCGCCATCATGCCCCACTTGGATGGCCATGCCCAAGGCGCGCAAGCGCGCCAGGGTGGGGCTCTCGACCAGATCAGAACCCGACACCACATAACCCAGGTTGTGCAACACCTCGGCGATGCCGCTCATGCCCGCCCCCCCGATGCCCACGAAATGGATGTGGCGAATGGCTTGCTTCATGCACGCACCCAGCTGTGCAGTTGCTCGCAAGCCTGCACCACCTGCTCGGCCGCCTGGGTTTTGCCCAAGGCATGGGCACGCTGGGCCATGGCCAGCAACTGGCTGCGCTCCAAACCC
>RFNL01000260.1 GCA_009927195.1 Betaproteobacteria bacterium
GGCTTGCACACCCGTGTGCATCAATTTCACCCCCACCCGTCAAACCGAATGGGCCACCCGCACCTTGGGGGTGGGTTGGCCGCAAGGCCATCCTCCGGAGGCCTTCCCGGGTTATGAGGCGCCCATTGTGGTGCGCAGCCATCAGCAAGGTCGGCAAGTTGCAGGGCAAGCCCGTTTTGGCCTGGTACCGCCTTGGGCCAAAGATGTGACTTTTGGCCGCCACACGGTCAACGCCAGGAGCGAGACGGCTGCGAGCAAGCCCAGTTTTCGAAACGCTTGGCAAGCTCGTCAATTTGCCTTGTTATTGGTGGATCGCTTTTTTGAACCCTGTTATGAAAGTGGCCGATCGGTGCGCTGGTCGATCGCCGCCCATGATGGCCTGCCTTTGGGATTGCCTTGTTTGTGGGAGCGCTGGCGCGATGGGGCCACAGGTGCAACGGTGGTGTCGTTTGCCATGCTGACCGTCCATGCTGGCGCACATCCCCTGATGCAACGCTTTCACAAAAGCGGCGAAGAAAAACGTGCGCCCGTGATGCTGCCGACTTCTTTGTGGGATGAGTGGTTGGCCGCTACCCCAACAGCGGCCACTGAATTGTTGGATTTGAAGTGGGCCCCGCCATTGGTGGGGCACAGTGACCCGCTGCCGCCACGCGGCCGCAAAACCGTAACGGCCTAGTCAGTCTGTGACAAATTGCTGTGGATTTTTTCCCTTGAAGGGGGCGTAAAAGGCTTTGATGCGAACCATGTCGGTTTCAATCTCTCCGCTGGGCTCGAACACCGGACCCAAACCACTGACCTTTCTGGCGTAATCCATGAAGCCCAACACAATGGGCACTTTTGCGCCCGTGGCAATGTAATAAAAACCGGTTTTCCAATAGCGGGTTTGGCTGCGGGTTCCCTCTGGCGGAACCACCAGTTGCACCGGCCCTTCGGCTTCGATGAGGGCTTGCACCGATGCCGCCACCAAATTATTGGCTTTCGCGCGCTGCACTGGAATACCTCCCAGCCACATCATCAGGCCGCGAAACGGAAAACGAAATAGTTGCACCTTGCCCATCCAGTAAATGTTCAGTCGCAACGCAAATGCCACCATCAAAGTATAGGGCAGGTCCCAGTTGCTGGTGTGGGGTGCGGCAATCAGCACGCTTTTATACCCATTGGCGGGCAATTGGCCCTCTAATTTCCATCCAGTGGCCTTGAGAAATAAGACTGAGAACCAGCGCAATGCAGTATTGACGACAGGGGTTTGAAAAATGGTGCGGTGCATGGGGCTGGGGTATTGGCCAGCCATGGATAGCCGACAAATGCGCGTGAATCTTGGAGGGTGATTATGGGGTTTGGGCGCATGGTCGAAATTCATTTATTTGTATTCAATAAATCATGTCCACGTCTTCCATTGGTGTACTTGTGGCATTGACTGGCCTGTCAAAATGCAAAATACGAAGGCCATGGACAAATGGCAACGATCCTGAACTTGCATGAAACCCGTTTACAAATTGCCCCAATCGGTGTTGGTGGTCATCCACACCGTGGACCAACAGGTGTTGCTGCTGCGCCGTGTCGACCTGGGCAGTTGGCAATCGGTCACTGGCAGCAAGGATCATGACGCTGAGACCTATGCCCAAACAGCGGCACGTGAAGTGGCCGAGGAAACCGGCTTGGATGTGCATACCCCCGGCTTTGCGTTACGGGATTGGGGCTTGGAAAACATTTACGACATCTACCCCCAATACTGGCCGCGTTATGCGCCGGGAGTGCGGCGCAACACCGAGCATGTGTTCGGTTTGCGATTGCCCCATGTGGTACCCATTGTGTTGAGCCCCACAGAGCACACCGAGTACCGATGGTTGCCCTGGTTGCACGCCGCAGACGAGGTGTTTTCGCCGTCCAACGCGGAGGCCATATTGATGTTGCCGCACCAGACAGCGTTGGACGACCAAGCTGGTTTGAGCGCGCCCAAAGCAAAGGCGCGGCGATGAAAACCTTGCGCGTGGCCACCTACAACATCCACAAAGGCGTTCAAGGTCTGGGCCCGATACGCCGTTTGGAAATCCACAATTTAGGCCATGCGATCGAGCAACTCGATGCCGACATTGTTTGCTTGCAAGAGGTGCGCAAAGAACACCGGCTGGGTCGGCAGTATTTCAAGCGTTGGCCAGACATGCCCCAGGCTGAGTTTTTGCGACCCGAGGGTTTTGTCGCTGTGTACCGCACCAATGCCTTCACCCGCCACGGTGAGCACGGCAATGCATTGCTCACCCGCTGGCCCGTGGTGGGCCATCAGCACGAGGATATATCGGACCATCAACTCGAGCAAAGGGGTTTGCTGCATGTTGAATTGGCGGTGGATGGGCACAAGGTGCATGTGATCGTGGTTCACCTGGGCTTATTGGCCGGTTCAAGGCTGCGCCAAATTCGCCGGTTGTTTGGCTTTGTTCAGCGTGAAGTGCCCGCTGATGCGCCGTTGGTGGTGGGCGGAGATTTCAATGATTGGGCGCGCCGTTTGGATCGACCCTTGGCCCAAATGGGTCTGCGCTGTCACCATGGTTTGCCCACACCCACGTTTCCTTCGCGCATGCCCATGGTGCAACTCGATCGCATCTACGCCCGAGGCTTGCAACCCCTCAACACCCACACCCCCCAGGGGGCTGTATGGGCGCGCATGTCCGACCATTTGCCGTTGATCGCCGAGTTTGCTTTTTAAGATGCGAGCGGCCAGACCCACTGCACAAATCGCCTTGCTGGAGGGCAGCCGTGATTACTTTCCCGCCTTGATGGCGGCCATCGATGCGGCGCGCAGTGAAATCCACATAGAGACCTATATTTTTGATTTTCATGGCAGCGCTTTGGAAGTGGCGCAGGCGTTGGAGCGCGCTGCCCGGCGCGGTGTGCAAACCTGTGTCTTGGTCGATGGGGTGGGCACACCAAATATCCCCGCGCTGTGGCAAAACCGATTGGCGCAAGCAGGCGTGCAATGGCAAACCTTTGAACCCGTCGCGCCGTTGGGCTTGCTGGTGCCCAGCCGCTGGCGCCGACTTCATCGCAAGTTGTGCGTGGTTGATGGACAGGTGGCTTTTTGTGGTGGCATCAACTTGCTCGATGACCTGTACGACCCAAACCAAGAAACGGCATTGTCTTCTCCGAGATTGGACTTTGCTGTGCGCATACAGGGCCCCTTGGTGGCGGATGTGCAGCACACCATGCGGCAACTGTGGTGGCGCAGCCAAGCCGCACGTGATTGGCGCGACAGCAAATGGTCGTTAACGCTGGGCGCTTGGAAAAAGCCATCGGGCGATCATCATCCCATGACCAAAGGGCGGGCGCGCTTGGTCTTGCGTGACAACCTGCGCCAGCGCAACCACATAGAGCGCCATTACCTGCACGCGCTGGGACGCGCCCGCAGCGAGGTGTGGATGGCCAATGCCTACTTCTACCCTGGTGCGCGAATGCGCCGTGCATTGCTGGCGGCGGCCCAACGAGGCGTGCGCATCACCATTTTGGTCCAAGGTCACTATGACCATGTGCTGCCTTACCGCGCTGCTCGGCATTTGTATGGACCGCTGCTCGATGCCGGTGTGCGCATCCTTGAGTACCAGATCAGCTATATGCATGCCAAAGTGGCGGTCGTTGATGGTCAGTGGGTCACGATCGGTTCATCCAACTTGGATCCATTGAGTTTGTTGTTGGCGTGCGAAGCCAATGTGGTGGCGCGCGATGCGCTTTTGTCGCAAGCTTTAAAGTCCAGGTTGGTGCAAGCCCTTGACCAGGGTGCGCGTGAAATCAAAGCGGATGCACATGCCCAACGTGGCTGGGCAGAACGTGCCATGGACACCCTCGCAGCGGGCTTGCTGCGATTGGCCATTTTTGTCAGTGGAAAAAGCTACTGACCCAGTCGCTGGGCCCAACCGGTCCCGGCTTGGCTGATACCATTCCAGCATGTCCAAGTCCTTACAAGCCACTCCCAGCGCAGATTCGCCCGATGTGGGCACCCCTGTGTCGGTCAAAATTCGCCAGCGTTTGGAGGCCGCGCGCAAGCGTTACCACTCCAACGACAACATCGCAGAATTTCTGCAGCCTGGCGATTTGGAAGCCCTGCTCGATGAAGTCGAGACCAAAATGCAAGGCGTGCTCGATGCTTTGGTGATCGATACCGACAACGACCACAACACCAGCAGCACTGCGCGGCGTGTGGCCAAGATGTACCTCAATGAGGTATTTCGGGGTCGCTATGTGCACGCGCCCACGGTGACCGAGTTTCCCAACGCTGAGCACCTCAATGAGTTGATGATTGTCGGTCCCATCACCGTGCGCAGTGCCTGCAGCCATCACTTTTGCCCGGTGATGGGCAAGATTTGGATTGGCGTTTTGCCCAATGAGCACACCAATGTAATTGGCTTGTCCAAATATGCCCGCTTGGCCGAATGGGTCATGGGTCGCCCACAGATTCAAGAAGAGGCCGTGGTGCAATTGGCCGACCTGATTCAGGTCAAAACCCAGCCCGATGGTTTGGCCATCGTCATGCAAGCCACTCACTTTTGCATGGCCTGGCGTGGTGTCAAGGACATGGACAGTCGCATGATCAATTCGGTCATGCGGGGGTCATTCTTGAAAGATCCCAATTTGCGCCGTGAATTTTTGTCTTTGATTCCTCAAAAGGATTGACCCCATGCTGGTCCGAATGATTTATGTCAGCCGCGCCGTCAACCCCAACAGCGGCAGCGCCACCGATTCCATCCTGGCCTCAGCGCGCGAACACAATTTGTCCAATGGCATCACCGGTATCTTGTGTTACGGCGGCGGTATTTATTTGCAAGCCCTTGAAGGCGGTCGCAACCAAATCAATGCCTTGTACCAACAGATCGTGAACGACAAACGCCACAGCGATGTGGTGATTTTGTTGTACGAGGAAATCACCGAGCGCCGTTTCGGGGGTTGGACCATGGGGCAGGTCAATCTCACCCGCTTGAACACTTCCATTGTTCTCAAATACTCGGAAACCCATGATCTCAATCCCTACGCGGTATCGGGCAGCGTTTCCCTGGCCCTGCTGGAAGAGTTGATGGCCACCGCCTCCATCATTGGGCGGGGTTGAAACCCTGATGTCGGCCTTGCTGGGTTGTGACTTCAGCAGCAGCCCAAACCCGCGCAAACCCATAGTGTTGGCCTGGGGCAGTGCCCAGGGCCAGCGTGTTCGCCTGGAGCGCTTGCAGCGTTTCGAAAGCTTGGACGATTGGGCCGCCGTGGTGGCCCAACCGGGTGACTGGGTGGGCGGTTTTGACATTCCTTTTGGGTTGCCGCGCGAGTTGGTCACTGCGTTGAATTGGCCCTTGAACTGGCATGCGTGCATGCTGCATTTTGCGGGGTTGGATCGGGCGGAGATCCGCGCGACGTTCAAAGCGTTTTGCGATGCTCGTGCGGTGGGCCAAAAATTTGCCCACCGCGCCACCGATGGACCGGCAGGATCTAGCCCATCCATGAAGTGGGTCAACCCGCCAGTGGCGTTCATGTTGCACGCTGGCGTGCCCAGACTTTTGCAGGCGGGGGTGCACTTTCCTGGCTTGCACGCCGGAGACATCCGGCGCGTTGCGTTGGAGGCTTACCCCGGCATGCTGGCGCGCGCTGTCTTGGGAACTCGCAGTTACAAAAGCGATGACCGTGCCAAGCAAACAGCGGAGCGCTTGATCGCCCGCAAAGATTTGATCCACGCACTGGAGATGGGCCACACGGGCGACCAGCGCTTGGTCCTCAGCCACGCTCAGCGCGATGCCTTGGTGCAAGACGCCAGCGCCGATGGCCTGGATGCCGTCTTGTGTTTGATGCAGGCCGCATGGGCCGCCCGTCGCCATGCACAGGGTGAGCCTGGGTATGGCCTACCGGCGCAGTTGGACCCGCTGGAAGGATGGATCGTCACCGCACCGTGGCCAAACCCGCAGGCATGACATAAACTGCTTTGCCAAAAAGGGGACGCTGAAAATGGGGCATGGTCAACCTGGGCAAGGGACCGGCAGCGCAGTCAAGGCAATTGGCCTTGGGTTTCAAGCCGTGTTGCTGGGCTTGTGCCTGAATGCCACCGCCCTGGCCTTGGTGCAAGGCATGCCGCATTGGGGACACCCTCCAAGCGCCCATGCCATCACTGCCGCCCAATGGGAGGGGGTGACCGTCAAAGTGGTCGATGGAGATACCTTCCATGTGCAAGCCACCCAAGGCGGAGCCATCCATAAATTGCGGATCCAAGGCATTGATGCGCCAGAGATGTGCCAATCTTGGGGTACACAGTCGCGCGAGGCTTTGGCGCGTTTGGTGTGGGGCCAGCGCCTCTCTGTGTGGATGCTGGATGTGGACGAGCATGGCCGTTGGTTGGTCCGAGTCGCCGTTCAAGGTAAAGATGTGGGGGCGCTGATGGTGGCGCAAGGCCACGCTTGGTCGTATCAATTTCGCCGTGACCCTGGCCCTTATGCGGCATTGGAGCAACAGGCTGCTGGTCAGCGTTTGGGTTTGTTTTCGCATCCACCCGTCATGCGTCCGCGAGAGTTTCGACAGCGATACGGGCCTTGCCGTTGACTGCCGGGTCAATGGCCTGAAGGGTCACCAGCGCCACACACAGGGCAATCGGCCAGGCGCTGCAACCGCAGTTCACTCCAAGCCATTTGCTTGCCGTCGAGCATTTGCAAGCGACCCACGAGCGGGCTGCCCAGGCCCATGATCAGCTTGAGCGCTTCGCTGGCTTGCAAGC
>RFNL01000117.1 GCA_009927195.1 Betaproteobacteria bacterium
ATTTAGGGATCTGCCCCGCCCCGTTGGGGGCCACAGGTGCCGTGGGCTGACTGGGTGCAGTTGGGGGATTTGCGGATGAATCAGATTGACCGGGAATCTGCGAACCCGCGCCCACGGGCGCACTGACGGGGGCTTTCTCCAGCACGCTGATGCCCTCTTCGGAGGTGCGCAAGTTGCCAAAATAAGCCAAGGCCAAAGTGCAGGCAAAGAAGATAGCGGCCAAGACAGAGGTGCTGCGGGACAAAAAATTGGCACTGCCACTGGCGCCGAACAAACTGCCCGAGCTGCCGCTGCCAAATGCAGCGCCCATGTCTGCACCCTTTCCATGTTGTATCAAGATCAGTCCAATCATGGCCAAGGCAGTCAGGATTTGAACCACCAGCAAAACATTCAAAAGCAAATTCATGGTCGTCTCAGGTTAATCAGCGCATCACAGCGCCTGGGCTGCGGCCACAATGGCCAAGAAATCATGGGATTTGAGTGATGCGCCACCAATCAAACCCCCGTCAATATCCGCTTGCGCCAACAAACTTGCCGCATTGCTGGGGTTCATGCTGCCACCATAGAGAATGCGAATGCGGTCGGCATTCGCACTGGCTGCTCGCAATTGGGCACGCAACAGGGCATGAACCGTCTGAGCTTGCTCAGGGCTGGCCGTTCTCCCTGTCCCAATGGCCCAGACCGGTTCGTAGGCCACCACCAGTTCACTGACACAGTGTGCAACCTGCTGAATGACTGCGGCCATTTGGCGCTTGACCACCTCTTCGGTTTGTCCAGCCTCACGCTCTTGCAATGTTTCACCCACGCACACTATGGGGGTGATGCCTTTGGCAAGGGCGCGTTGGGCCTTGGCGGCCACAATGCTGGAGGTTTCGAGGTGGTGTTGGCGACGCTCCGAGTGGCCCACAAGCACATAACGCGATTTGAAGTCGCTGAGCATGTCGGCTGAGACTTCGCCCGTGAATGCGCCAGACTCATGGGCTGAGACGTCCTGCGCCCCCCAATTCATGCACGTACCCTGACAAATTTTTTGTACCTGCGCCAAATACGGCGCGGGCACACAAACCGCCACATCCACTGCACCTGTAGCAGACAAATGAGGCACGATGCCAGCCAACAAATCGGCGTTGGCCGACAACTGTGCATTCATCTTCCAATTGCCTGCAATCAAGTAACGCTTCATGTGCGGGTCGCCAAGGGGTCAACAGATCAGTGTTCGCTCTTGGGTTCGCCGAGAGGGGCTCCGTCATGGTGGGCGGGCGCATCATGCAGGTGATGCGGCGCATCCTCAGCAGAATGCTCCGGGCGCTCCAGCAAGGCTTTCATCGAGAGCTTGACACGGCCTTTCTCGTCGGTCTCCAACACCTTGACGCGCACCACCTGACCTTCGGCCAGAACATCGGTGACTTTGGCAATGCGCTCATGGCTGATCTGACTGATGTGCAACAAACCATCTTTGCCGGGCAGCAAATTGACCAATGCACCAAAGTCTAAAATCTTGGTGATAGGGCCTTCATAGACCTTGCCAATTTCCACTTCCGCAGTGATTTCTGTGATGCGGCGCTTGGCCTCTTCGGCTTTTGCGCCGTCGGTGGCGGCAATGGTGATGGTGCCATCCTCTTCGATGTTGATCTGGGTGCCCGTCTCTTCGGTCAATGCACGGATCACAGCCCCGCCTTTACCGATCACATCACGGATTTTCTCGGGATTGATTTTCATGGTGAAGAGTTTGGGGGCAAAGTTGCTCACTTCCGTGCGGGCCTCACCCATGGCCTCTTGCATCTTGGCCAAAATGTGGATGCGCGCCTCTTTGGCCTGCGCCAAAGCCACCTGCATGATTTCCTGCGTGATGCCCTGGATTTTGATGTCCATTTGCAAAGCGGTGATGCCTTGTGTGCTGCCTGCCACCTTGAAGTCCATGTCGCCCAGGTGATCTTCGTCACCCAAGATATCGGTCAACACGGCGAAACGGTTGCCCTCTTTGATCAGCCCCATGGCGATGCCGGCCACATGGGCCTTCATGGGCACGCCCGCATCCATCAAAGACAAGCAACCGCCGCACACCGAGGCCATCGAAGAAGACCCGTTGGATTCGGTGATTTCAGACACCACACGCATGGTGTAAGGGAATTCATCCTTGCTTGGCAACACGGCAGCCAGGGCACGTTTGGCCAAGCGGCCATGACCTACTTCTCGCCGCTTGGTGCTGCCCATGCGCCCGACTTCGCCGGTGGCAAACGGGGGCATGTTGTAGTGCAGCATGAAACGGTCTTCAAACTCACCGGCCAAGGCATCAATGCGCTGTGCATCTCGTTCTGTGCCCAAAGTGGCAATCACCAAAGCCTGGGTTTCGCCCCGGGTGAAAAGGGCTGAACCATGGGTGCGGGGCAACACGGAGTTGCGGATTTCAATGGGGCGCACGGTGCGCGTGTCGCGACCATCGATGCGCGGCTCGCCAGCCAAGATTTGGCCGCGCACAATGCGCGACTCAATTTCAAACAACAGGTTGTCCACTTTCACGGGGTCGAATTCAATGCCTTGGGCGGTCAAGCCATCTTTGGCGGCTTGGTAGGCCTCGCGGCAAGCCTGGGTGCGGGCTTGCTTGTTGCGAATTTGATAAGCAGCGGTCAGCTTGTCTTGCGCCTGCGCAGCCAGCTTGGCTTCGAAATCGTGGTCGCGTGCGGGTGCTGTCCAGTCCCAAGCCGGTTTGCCCGCATCACGCACCAAGTCGTGGATCGCGTGGATGGCAATCTTGCCTTGCTCGTGGCCAAAAACCACCGCACCCAACATGATTTCTTCGGACAGTTGTTGGGCTTCTGACTCCACCATCAACACAGCGGTTTCGGTGCCCGCCACCACCAAGTCCATCAGGCTGTCTTTGCGCTGGGTTTGACCGGGATTGAGCACATATTCACCGTTGATGTAACCCACCCGCGCAGCGCCAATCGGACCATTGAATGGCAAACCTGAGATGGCCAATGCGGCGGAAGTGCCAATCATCGCGGCTATGTCGGCATCCACCTCGGGGTTGAGTGACACGGTGTGGATG
>RFNL01000304.1 GCA_009927195.1 Betaproteobacteria bacterium
CCTTACTTCCTGGCAAACATCCAGCTCTGTTGGTCAGTCGCGGTTTTGAATACATTTTGCTGGAAATTGATGGTCGCAAAACCGCCATGGCCCTGGGAAGCCGAGAGCAAGTTTTGGAAGATGGCCGTTTAAGAGTTCATGAGCGTTGGTACAGTGGTCATCGAGAGATGATTCATTTGGTCGATGGTCGCATTCATACGGCTCTGGGCTTGACCGTGGAGTGGCGAGGGCAACGCAGTTCCCCGCCCGTTTGGCAGGAACTGGCACGAAGCCATGCAACGGTGGATTGGGATCGGGTGCTAGACATCATGCCGGGATACCGATACGGGCATCTTGAGCACATTCAAACACACCAGAGCAGCGCCCCACGTGGGGCCCCTGAATTGCCGGCTGGAACACTTTGGTTCAGTGATGTCGTCAGCAGCGCTCAACCCGTTGGAGAACACTGGTTGTTCAGGCAACACTTTGCTTGGCATTTGGACAAGGTGATCTACAGCGAACAGTGCCTGTCACCCCAAGTTTGCTTCAAGTTCACTCACTTGGGACTGGTTCCATGAGGGCCTGCTCTTGTTGCGTCGACCCTATTTTTGATGCGCTTGCGTTAAAGGCTGGTTACTTGAGGGATGCCGCACTGGTGCGCTTTTGGGGAGGAATTTTTTCATCTCCCATCAAGAATCGATCAAAACTTGTTCTTTTTTATCTGTTTCTTTTTTTATGCGGTTCGATGGCATTGGCCCAATCACCAGTTTCCATCGAAAGGAATCAATGGGCGTCAAGGGTGTCCGACAAAGTCAGTGAGCCCATTATGCTCAGTGATTGGTTATTGAGCTTGCCCCGCTCAAATGACAACTACCCCTTGGGCTTGGTTTGGACCACACCCGAGGCGAAAAATCAACAACTGGCGCTCCAAGATAAGTGGTTGAATCGGTTGGAGCAGTTGCGGGTCCAAGGGCGCATCAGCGCTGATGTTTGGTTCACCATGCAGCGCATGATGCGCTCCCTGCCGGCTACCGGAAGGGTTCGGTTGGCTGCGGCCGAGCCCCATTGGCTCAAAGCCAATCCCCAAAGAGATGCGGTCATCTTACCCGCAGACTCGGTGAGATTGCCGCGGCGTCCTGGGGTGCTTAGGCTAGTCAATGAGCTCGGACAAGCCTGTGAAGTGCCTCACCTCCCCGGCGCTTTAGCCAATGATTATTTGCGCGTGTGTTGGCCACAATACCGCGCACAAAAAGCATGGCTGGTCCAACCGGATGGACGGATCCATCGCTTGGGCTTGCGCCCATGGAACCCTGAATTTCAAGACGAACCAGCGCCTGGCGCTTGGTTATGGGTGCCCTCTGACGCCGCATCTTTGCCAGAGGATGTCAGCCTGGCTTGGGCCCAGTGGTTGGCATACCATGGGCTTTCCAATGAAATGCCAGATCTGGCCTTCTCGAACATGGAGCGCAAGGAAGCCCCGATCAAGGGGGCTAAAAATGGATGGGATTGGGCCGGACAGCGATTCGACCCAAAGCCCAGCGCCAGCGATTGGGGCATCGTGGGTTTGTTGCAAACGCCCACAGCACGGATGCGAACGGCCGGTCATTTTGGGTTGAATTTTGTGCGTTTGCAGCCGCTGAACTTTGCCAATGTGATTTTTCAACCTTTGGATTGGATGGAGGGCGGTTTTCGCTACATCGATGTGGAAAACCGTTTGTATGGTCCCCAAGATTTCAGCGGTGACTTGCCCTATAAGGACAAAAGCCTGGACCTGAAACTGCGCGCCTGGCGGGAAAGCGAGTGGTTGCCAGAACTTGCTGTGGGCTGGCGCGACATTGCCGGCACTGGTTTATACAGCTCGGAATACCTGGTGGCCAGCAAGCGTTGGGGCCGTTGGGATGCCTCCTTGGGGCTGGGCTGGGGCTACCTGGGCAACCGGGGCGATGTGCGCAACCCCTTGAGCAGCTTGTTGGGCGGCAAAATGGATGTGCGCCAAAATGATATTGGACAAGGTGGCAACTTCTCCACCGAGTCCTGGTTTCGTGGCGATGCCGCCTGGTTTGGAGGCCTGGAATACCAAAGCCCTTGGAAAACCGTTTTCAAGCTGGAATACGACGGAAACAATTACCAGCGTGAACCCCAAGACAACAACCAGGCCCAGAAAACACCCCTCAACCTGGGCTTGGTGTATCGACCCACTTCGGGCCTGGATGTGTCGGTGGGTTATGAGCGCGGCACCACTTGGACACTGGGGCTGACTTTTTACACCGACATGTCGGCTTTGGCCGTGCCCAAGGTCACCGCCCCGCCCGTGCCTGCCGTGCGCTTGCAGCGCCCTCAGACCGAACCCGATTGGCAAGCCACGGCCGCAGACATCGACAAACTGACTTTGTGGCGCACCCGCCAGATATACCGCCAAGATCAAACATTGGTGCTCGAAGCGGCCGACACCAGCCACCCTTACACCGGTGATCGACTGGAAAAAGCCCTGGCCGTTCTGCAACGTGATGCACCCGCTGAAGTCGAGCGGTTTGAGATTCATCACCACGCTGTCGGTGATGTTCTGGCTGTTGAAACAGTCGATCGACAATCCTGGGCGCAGGCGCGAACCTCGGCGCCGCGCATGAGTGACCCGGTTTTGGTGCAAGGGCCTTTGTATGACCCGCCTTCCACCCGTGGGTTGGCATTGCTGCCCCCCAAGAAATTTCACCCATACTTTGAGCCGGGCATGGATTTTTTACCCACATTGGGGGGGCCCAACGGATTTCTGTATCAATTGCGGGCCTCAGCATTTATGCGCATGGACATGCCATGGAACCTGCGTCTGTCGGGCACCGCAGCCCACCGGTTGGTGGATAACTACGACCAGTTTGTCACCCCAGGAGCAGGGGCGGCCTTGCCGCGCGTGAGAACATATTTGCGTGAATATCTGATCACTGCTAGAACCACTCTTGAGAATCTGACTTTGAGCAAATCTGAGCGATTGGGACGTGATTGGTATGGATCTGCTTATGCCGGGTATTTTGAAAGCATGTTTGGCGGCGTGGGCTCTGAGGTTTTATACCGCCAGCCTGGTAGCACTTGGGCTTTTGGTCTTGATGTCAATCGCGTTCAGCAACGCAGCTTCGCACAAGACTTTGAATTCAGGCCTTACCAATACACCACCGGGCACTTGACCGCTTATTGGGCCACTCCGTTCGAGGGGGTACACGCCTCATTGAGCGTGGGCCAATATTTGGCCGAGGATCAGGGCGCGACCCTGACCTTGAGCAAGCGATTTGCCAATGGATCCATCATTGGCGGTTTCGTGACCAAGACCAATGTCTCGGCGGAAGAGTTTGGAGAGGGTTCGTTTGACAAAGGTATTTTTTGGATCATCCCTTTTGAGGCTTTTTTGACCAGTCCCAGCAGGTTTGTGGCGGGTTTCAGTTGGAAGCCTCTTACCAGGGACGGTGGTGCCAAGTTGGTCCGACCCTTGAACCTGTACCCCCAAACCCAATGGATGGGCTCCGATGCCAAAGCCTATGCCCCGGCCCCGCCGTGGAACGAGACCGTGCCGCCGGACGACCGCTTGGAGCCTTGGCAGAGAAAACGTTGACCTTGGCATAAAATATCCAGTGCAGCCAACCTTACGGCTGTATGTATGGTTTAACCCTATGAAACGAGATATTCACATGAATTCACACCACCGCCATGATGGCGCTCAGCGCCATGGCTCTTGCATGGCTTTGGTGGATGGCCGCTACATGGCTTGGCTGTTGGGCCAAAACCAAGAGATGGTCACCGAGGCATTGAGCCGGCAATCGCTGGCCCCGGTGCTGACGGCACTGTTGCACCAAGCCGGTGTGTCTGCCGATGTGACACGGGTGTATTGGTACACCGACAAGGCCGATGGCCAAAGCCCGCCCGATCAAGTGCTGCGCATGGTGTTGCCCCATCCCGCCGATGGCGGCACCTCGATGTTGCGTGCCTTGAGCGCGGATTTGCACAAATTGGCCAGTCGCCGCGCCTGCGACCATGTGCTGGTGGCCAGCGATGACGAGCGCCTGCTGATGGCCATCGACGACGCCCAACTGCATGGGGTGTCGGTGCATTTGCTGGCCGACGAGGCAGCCCGCCACATGGAACAACTGGCCAAGGATGATCCGGGCTGGGCGCGGTTGTTGGCCCAGGCCGATCGGCGCATTGTGTTGCATCCTCAGGCCATGCGCGACCTCACCCAAGGCCGTGCGCCCGCTGGCTTGGGCCAGCCCTCTGCGCCCGCGCCCACCCCGACGGTGGACCCCGAGGTGGTGCGGGCATCCTTGCAAGAGGTGATCGATGCCTGGTGGAACGATGAGCCCGAAGACCTGCGCGAGGACTTGCGCGAAGAGTTGCAAGCCAGCCGGGGCCTGCCCCAGGAACTCGACCGCCATTTGCTGTTGCGGGTGCGCAAGGTGCTCGACCGGACCTTGAGCTTCAACGAAAAGAAAACCCTGCGCGATCTGGTGCGCACCAAGGTGCTCGGCGTCACCGTCGAAGAGTAAACACCCTCAACCCCCTGGAGCTGGCATGACCCTTTTGGTGACCGGTGGTGCCGGCTTTATTGGCAGCAATTTTGTCCACCATTGGCTGGGCCAGTCGGACGAAACCCTGGTCAACCTCGATGCCCTGACTTATGCAGGCAATCTGGGTAATTTGGCCCGCTGGACCCGCGACGCGCGCCATGTGTTTGTTAAAGGCGACATTGGCGACCGTGCCTTGGTCGACCACTTGCTGCATGCCCATCGACCCCGGGCGGTGATCCATTTTGCGGCCGAATCGCACGTGGACCGTTCCATCCATGGGCCGACCGACTTCATCCAAACCAATGTGGTGGGCACGTTTCAATTGCTTGAAGCGGCACGCGCTCATTGGATGGGCTTGGCCGACAGCGACCGGCAAGGTTTTCGGTTTTTGCATGTGAGCACCGACGAGGTGTATGGCAGCTTGAGCCCCACCGAAGCGCCCTTCACCGAGACCCGGGCCTTTGAGCCCAACAGCCCTTACTCGGCCAGCAAAGCGGCCAGCGACCATTTGGTCCGGGCCTGGCACCACACCTACGGCATGCCGGTCCTCACCACCCATTGCAGCAACAACTATGGCCCCTACCATTTCCCGGAAAAACTCATTCCGCTGGTGATCCACAACGCCTTGGCCGGCAAGCCCTTGCCCATCTACGGCGATGGCCAGCAAATCCGCGACTGGCTTTACGTGCAAGACCATTGCAGCGCCATTGCCCGGGTGCTGCAAGCCGGAGTGACCGGGCAAACTTACAACATCGGTGGCTGGAACGAAAAGCCCAACCTCGAGGTGGTGCACACCATTTGCCACTTGTTGGACCAGATGCGCCCGCGCAACGATGGGCGCGCGTATGCAGAGCAAATCACCTATGTCGCCGATCGGCCCGGGCACGACAGGCGCTATGCCATCGATGCCCGCAAAATTGAGCGCGAATTGGCTTGGCGACCCGCCGAGAGCTTTGAAACGGGCATTCGCAAAACCATTGCCTGGTACTTGGATCACCAAGACTGGGTCAGCGACGTGACCAGTGGGGCTTACCGCCAATGGGTGGACCAGCACTATGGCTGAGGCGCAAGTCCTGCGCATCGTCTTATTGGGCGCGCAAGGTCAGTTGGGGCATGCGCTGGCGCAGGCCTTGCCCGTTTTGGGGGATGTCAAAGCCTTTGGACGATCTCAGGCCGACCTGACCCAGCCCGAAGCGCTGCGTCAGTTGCTGGACGCCCATCAGCCCCAACTCATCGTCAATGCCGCGGCCTATACCGCGGTGGACAAGGCCCAGACCGAGCCCGCGTTGGCGCTGGCCATCAATGCCCAAGCGCCCGCTGTGCTGGCGCAATGGGCGGCCTCACAGGGTGCGGTGTTGGTGCATTACTCCACCGACTATGTGTTTGATGGCCATGCCACCCGGCCCTACATGGAAGCCGACGCCCCTGCACCCGCATCGGTGTACGGGCAAAGCAAATGGGCGGGTGAGCGTGCGGTGCAAGCCGCTGGGGGTCGTCATTTGGTTTTTCGCACCAGTTGGGTGGTAGGTGCCCATGGCGGCAACTTTCTCAAAACCATGTTGCGCTTGGCCATGGAGCGCGACACCTTGCGGGTGGTGGCCGATCAGCACGGCGCACCCACCGCCGCCGACTTGATCGCCCAAACCACGGTGCAGGTGTTGCAGCAAATGCGCGACCCGGCCAGCGATGCCAACTCCCGGTCAACCGCGGCGGGCCCCTGGACGACGGCGGATGACCCACGCTGGGGCTTGTATCACCTGGCCGCCAGCGGGGACACCACCTGGCATGCCTACGCCTGTCATGTGCTGGCACGCGCGCAGGCTCGCGGCTGGCCCCTGCGCGCCAGTGCCGAGCGCATATTGGCCATCACCACCGACGAATACCCCTTGCCCGCACCGCGCCCGGCCAATTCGAGGCTCGATACCCGGCGCTTGCAAAGCCGCTTTGGCCTGGCCATGCCAGACTGGCGCGCGGGTGTCGACGCGGTGCTCGACAGCTTGCAACCCCCCAAGCCCGCATGAACCACAGGACGCGCCCATGAACCCACGCAAAGGCCTATTGCTCGCTGGGGGCTCCGGCACCCGCTTATACCCGGCCACCACCGTGGTCTCTAAGCAGC
>RFNL01000116.1 GCA_009927195.1 Betaproteobacteria bacterium
GTCGGCGTGGCGCTCGCGCTGCAAAATCAGGCTGCGCGAGCGGTACAGCACCATGGCCAGCGCATACACCCAACAGGCCAGGGCCATGAGCAGCATGCCCCACAACATGGTTTGGGCCATGCTCGGGGCCCGGTTGAGCGACACCGATGCACCTTGGTGCAAGGTGTTCCACCACTTCACTGAAAAATAAATGATGGGCACGTTGAGCGCGCCCACTATCGCCACCAAAGCCCCCGCACGGTCGGCCCGGCGCGGGTCTTCGATGGCCGAGGTCAGGGCGATGAAGCCAATGTAGAGAAAAAACAAAATCAACTCAGAGGTCAGGCGCGCGTCCCACACCCACCAGGCACCCCACATGGGCTTGCCCCACAAAGCGCCCGTCCACAACGACAAAAAAGCAAACAAGGCGCCGGTCGGGGCCAGGGCCTGGCTGAGCATACCGGCCATGCGGGCGCGAAACACCAAGCACACTACGCCCCAAAACGCCATCGCCAAGTAAATGATCATCGACATCCACGAGACCGGGACATGCCAAAAAATGATGCGGTAGCCCTCGCCCTGCTGGGCATCGGTGGGCGCGACCATGAAGCCCACCCACATGCCGGCCACAGCCAAGGCCAGGGCCAGGAACGCCAATGGTTTCCAACACACGCCGGCCAAACCATAAAAGGTCTGCGGCGCAGCGAAATGGGTCCAGGGAATGCGGCGCATTGCGGGGTGCCTATTCCAGGGCAATGCGCAAAGCCTGGGCACAGGCCCAGGGACTGAACAAACCCGACAGCAGCAGCAAAGCCATCAATATCGACAAGTGCGCCCCACTGCCCAAACCCGCGGCCAAGGCCTCAACCGCACCCGCACCAAACACCAGCACCGGCACAAAAAGGGGCAGCACCAACAAGGCGAGCAAGACACCGCCGCCGCGCAAACCCAGGGTCAGGGCTGCGCCAATGGCTCCAAGACAAGACAACACGGGGGTACCGATCAAAAGGGACAGGGCCAACACGCCCAGGGCATCGCCAGACAGGTCAAACAAGACCCCCAGCAAGGGCGCCAATAATACCAATGGCAGTCCGCACAAGACCCAGTGGGCGGCGATTTTCGCCACAACCAGCAAGGTCAATGGCGTGCCCGACAACAGCATTTGCTCCAAGGTGCCGTCGCGGTGATCGGCCTCGAACAATCGGTTCAAGGCCAGCAGACTGGCCAGCAGCGCGCCCACCCACAGCACACCGGGTGCGAGCATGCGCAAAGTGGGCCGCTCAGGCCCAATGGCCAGCGGAAACAATGCGGCCACGACCACAAAGAAAAACACCACGGTCAACACCTCGCTGGGGCGGCGCAAGGCCAACAGCATGTCGCGGCGCCACAAAGACCACAGCGCCCTCATGGCGCACCCAATCGCAGACTTCGGTGTTCGCCGCCGCGCCACGACAGCGCTTGGTGGCTGGTGAACACCAGCATTCCCCCTTGACCGACGTGGTCTTGCATTAAACCCAGGAGCAACTCGCAAGCGGCTGCATCCAAGGCCACGAAAGGCTCGTCGAGCAGCCACAGGTGCGCCGGGCTCAGGCTCAAGCGGGCCAGCGCAACGCGGCGCTTTTGCCCTTGCGAGAGCACCTGCAAGGGCATGTGCTCGCGCCCCCGCAAACCCATTTGGCGCAAAGCCTTGGTGACCGCATCGGGCGACCAGGCTTGGCCCGTCATGGCAGCGGCAAATTGCAGGTTTTCGAGCGCACTCAACCCTTCTTTGAGGGCCAAGGCATGCCCCAGGTAAAGCATGTCTTGCTGATAGGTTTCGCGCACCTGGGCCATTGGTCTGCCGCCCCACAAAATATCACCCCTGGCAGGCTCGCTCAAACCGGCCAGCAAACGCAGCAAGCTGGTTTTGCCACTGCCGTTGTCGCCTTGCAGGTGCAGGCTTTGACCGGGCAGCACCGATACATCCAGCGCAGCAAACAAGGTTTTGCCACCGCGGATGCAACTCAAGTCGCGGGCTCGCAAGCCCAAGGTCAGGTGGGAGGCCATCACATGTAAGTGCCGCACAAAGTGAGCACCTCACCACCGCTGCCCATTTTGAAACGCGCCAAGCCCGCGCTGCGCTCGGTGTTGACACCGCCCAGGTCCAGGCGGCGCACGCCGCGCTCGCGCAACACCTGCATGGCTTGCCACAGCAATAGGTTGTGGGCATTGAGCTCACGCCCCGCATCGCTGGACCACCCCACCTGATAGGTGGCGGCTTGGCCATGGATCAAAAACATCATCGCCGCCGCCCGCTCACCGGCAGCGTCGGCGCGCAATATCAAAACCGTTTTCGACACATGCTTGCGCGCATGGATGTATTGGTTGATCCAATCCAAGGGCAAACCGGCAAAACCCCGGGTCAAACGCTGATTCAACTCTTCTTGCATCAACCAAGCGTATTGCGCAGGGTTGGCCCCCACCCGATGCACCTGCAAATCGCTCGCCTCGGCCGCGACCAAGCGGTTGCGCCAGCGTCCGTCCATGGCGGCCCGCAGTTGTTCATTGC
>RFNL01000339.1 GCA_009927195.1 Betaproteobacteria bacterium
CGACTTTGTGAATTTGGTGCGGGCCTTGACCCACACCCAAGCCATCCCCGATTTGGATGGCAGCACCAAGCAATTGCTGGACGAAATTGCCTTGCATGAACAGCGTGAGCAAGCCCTGACCGTGACGGAGTTGATGGGCTTGGCCCACATTGCCTCACCGGCCACCTTGCACCGCAAATTCACCCAGTTGCTCCACCTGGGTTTGATCGATGCCGTCTTCAAAGAGAGCAACCGGCGCACCAAGTATGTGGTGCTCACCGCCTGCGGCCAGGCGTATTTCGAAGCCATCGGACGCGCTTTTGAGCAAGCCCAAGGATCTGCTTGAAGCAACCCACTCTGCGCTTGCGGCAGCCCCGCGGGTTCAAATGACCCATACCATTGCCGGGCGCCACAGCACCAAGCTGGCACCAGCCAACGCCAATGAGGGGCCCCAAGGCATGTGCTGGCCCTTGACATAAGTACCTTGCCACATCCTCAGTGCCGCCGCACACAGACCCAGCAAAGAGGAACCCAGCACCAGCCACGGCAAAACTTGCCAGCCGAGCCAAGCACCCAAGGCCGCCAACAATTTAAAGTCACCTCGGCCCAAACCGTGCTTGCCCGTGAGCCGCAAAAACACCTGGTACACCAGCCACAAACTCAGGTAGCCCGCCACGGCACCCCAGAGCGCGTCGCTCAAGCCCACTCCCGTCCAACCGAAGTGGGCAGCGATCAATCCGGCCCACAACAAGGGCATGGTCATGGCATCGGGCAACAGCATGGTGTCGGCATCGATCAATGCCAGGCCCAACAAAGTGGTGAAAAAACCTGCCCAGACCAACGCCGACCCCGACCATCCCCAGCGCCAGGCACAGCCCCCCCAGACCAGCGCCACGGTCAGTTCCACCAGAGGGTAACGCCAGGAAATAGGCGCAGCGCAATGGGCACAGCGGCCGTGCAACCACAAATAGCTGCACACTGGCAGCAAATCTTGCCAACGCAAAGGGGTGAGGCAATGCGGACAATGCGATCGCGGCGTGGACAGGTTGAACGCGGGTTCGGTCTCAGCGGCAGGCTCGCTGACAGCTT
>RFNL01000332.1 GCA_009927195.1 Betaproteobacteria bacterium
GCCCGCCAGCACCGCTTGCAACCAAAACTCGATTGCCACCTGCTCTTGGCCAAACCGCTGGCCATACACCCGCCAGGGTTTGAGCAGGGCCAAAGCGCGCAAGGCCAGCATGCCCAGCACCAAATGGGTGCCAATCTTCAAGGGCAAGGCCCAGGGCTCTCGGCCGCGCAACACCCGCGCTCGGTCCCATGCGGTCAAGCGCTGCGCCAGAAATGGCGGCAGCAATGCGGCAAACTCGGGCACCCCAGGCTTGAAGTGGTCGTAGACCCGCAGCAAATCGTCTGGTCCGGCACGCACCTCACGGGCCACCCGCTGCCAGCGGCTGTGACGGCTTTTCAAATCGGCCACGCGAACGATGTCATCAAATGCCATCCACAGCGCCAGCCAACGGGCCATCTCACGGGTGACAGCCCATCCTTGCAAACCGGCGGCATCGCTATCGGCTTCGGCCTGCCAAACCTGTCGCATGCGGCGCAGATACACCCGTCCATAGGCCTGGTTTTGGTATTCGATCACGCGGGCCAAACCCAGCGCCAACATCTCTTGCACCGCAGCGGGGAAGGCTGCCACCGCCTCTTGCTCGGCCGCTGCCAGCCGGTGCGGGCCTTCGTTGGCAGGTACCGTTTGCTCGGCCAAGGCCGCCCACTGCCTGGGCGCACGCACCGCCTCAAAGGCCAGCGCAAAACCGCGCAAACTGGCAGCGGCTTGTGCCCCTTGACCCAACGCTGACTCAAAATGAACCCGCTCAAAGGGCAACAAACCACTGCCCGCAATCGCCCCCAGCATGACCGCGCTGACCACGGTGCCCGCTTGCTGGGCCATGGCCGCCATGTCGAGCAGATGGTGTTCGCGGCCAAAGCGGCGCACCACATCCACCAGTTGCACGCTGTCGCGCCGACCATCGGCCAGTTGCATGCGCTCTTGGGTGGTGAAACTGCGCGCACTGGAGGTGATGATGCGGGTTCGCTCTGGCGAGGCATAGCCCAAACCAATTTGGCGGGTGGTTTCCAACAATTCAGAGGAGACCAGCGCGTCCAATGCGCCGGGCACAGGATTGAGGCTGAACACCGGCCGTCGCCCCCCGAGTTGCTCCAGCGGCAGCGGGAAAACCTCCACGTAATACGTGGTGGCCCCGGTGCGCTGGGCCACACCAGGGATGGACGTGCTTTGGGCCAGGTAACCCGCGCAGCGGGCCGTTTCGATCAGCCATTGGCTGAGGACACCACCGCCCTCTCCGCCCAAGGCGCACAACAACAAAGAAATGGGTTGGGGTGGGGTCATGCAGTCAAGCCGGTTGCATGGCACGCACCAGGCGGGCGCGCAAGGCCGCCCAGACACGCTCCCAGGGTTTGGGGTTTTGCACCACTTCAGCACGGTAAAAACTCGGACACAAAGTGGCCGCATGCGCATTGGCGCCGCACAAACCGCAGCCCACGCATCCGTCGATGACGGTGGCCACCGGGTCGGTCTTGAGCGGGTCGGGGTTGTCTTTGAGGGTCAGGGTGGGGCAACCCGACAAGCGGATGCAGGCATGGTCGCCATTGCACACATCTTCGTCCACGCCGTACTTGACCCGCACCACCCGCTTGCCGCTGCGCAGCAACTGCGCGATCCAAGGCTTGATGCGGCGCTGGCGTTCCAACTGGCACTCACCCTCTGCGATGATGACTTTGAGGCCGGTGAAATCATGGGTCAAAGCCTCTTTGAGGGTGCGCCTCATCCGGTCCACCTCGTAGGTGTGCACGCTGCGCATCCACTGCACGCCCATGCCGCGCAAGGTGGTTTCAATGGTTTGGTTGGTGTGGGCCAGGCTGTGCTGTTTGTCTGAGGCCAAAGCTTTGGCCACATTGCTGGGGGTGGAGTGGATGTCTTGGGTGCCAGTGGCCGAGGTGTAGCCGTTCTTGAAAATCAGCAGCACCGCGTCGTCGTTGTTGAACAAGGCGCTTTGCACACCGGTGAGCAAACCGTTGTGCCAAAACCCACCGTCGCCCATGATGGCCAGGCTGCGCCGCTGCATCATGGGCGACACCCCAGCGCGGCTGGCCAAGCTCATGCCGTAGCCCAAGATCGAATGGCCGCTGGAAAACGGCTCAAAAGTGGCCAAGGCATGGCAGCCAATGTCGGCCGCGATGTGCACCGGGCCGATATCTTGTTGCGCCAGTTTCAAGGCGGCAAACACCGGGCGCTCGGGACAACCCACGCAAAAGCCTGGCGGCCGGGCTGGCAAAGGGGTCTCCAACACCTCGGCCACCTGCGCACGGCGTGTTTGGTTGCCCGCCAGCCATGCTTGCGCCGAGGGCGAAACACAGGTGGGCAGGTAAAGCTGGGCAAATGAGGCCAGGCCCTTGGACAAGACTTCCACGCTGTACTCGCCCGCAGAGGGCAGCCAATCTTTGCCGTGCAATGGCGTGTTCAGCCCCCTGCGGCGCAGCAAGGTGGCCATGTCTTGCTCGATGTACTCGGGCTGGCCTTCTTCGATCACCATGACCGCTTGCTTGTCGACGCAAAAGTCGGCAATTTCATCGGGCACCAAAGGGTAGGTGACATTGAGCACCAAGATGGGAATATCGCTTTCGCCCCAGACATTGGCCAAACCCAACTGTTGCAGGCTGCGCATCAAGGCGTTGTACAAACCGCCTTGCACCACCAAGCCCACATCGGTGTGGCGGCCGGGCATGTGTTCGTTCAAGCCGTGCTCGGCGATGTAGCGGCAGGCCGCTGGAATGCGCTCCTGGGTTTTGAGCTTTTCATGCCGAAAGGTCACTGGCGGATGGGCCAATCGCATGTAGTCAAAACCAGCGGGGTCCTCCATCAGGGCACGGGTGGAAACGGCAGGTGCTTGGTTGTCCTTGGCGGCAAAACTCCCGCGCACATGGCAAGCGCGGATGCGCAACTCCAATATGGCCGGCATATTGGAAGCCTCGGACAGGGCAAAGCCATGCTCGACCATGTCCACCATTTTGGGCAGGTCAGGCCGAGGGTCGAGCAAACACAGGGTGCTTTTCAGCGCATAGGCATGGGTGCGCTCTTGGATCACCGAGGCCCCTTCGCCGTAGTCTTCGCCCACCACGATCAAAGTGCCCCCCATCACGCCGGGCGAGGCCAAATTGGAGAGGGCGTCGGCCGCGACATTGGTGCCCACAATCGACTTCCAGGTCACCGCACCGCGCAAGGGGTAGTGCAGGCTCGCACCGAGCATGGCCGCCGCCGATGCCTCGTTGGCACAGGCCTCCACATGCACGCCCAGTTCATCCATCAGCGGCTTGGCCTGGACCATGACGTCGAGCAAGTGTGAAACCGGCGCACCTTGGTAACCGCCCACATAAGCCACGCCCGACTGCAACAAGGCTTTGGTGATGGCCAAAATCCCTTCGCCATGAAAGGTATCGCCTTGCCCCAAGCGCAAAGACCCGATTTCTTCTTTGAATGAAACTTCCAAGGCTGGCTCCGATCCGAATCCTTACCTCAGGTCAGTCCCAAAGGTGAGACATTTTTACACGCCAAACCCAGCAAGCGCGCGGCATTGCCGCCAGCGATGGCTTGCAGGGCCTCGCCTTGCACCCCCGCAGATTGCAACCAAGCCAGCGGGTCTTTTTCGCCCACCGGGTAGTCGCTGCCCATGACCAAACGGTCCACGCCCACGCGCTCGATCAGCACTTGCAGCACCTGCGGGTCATACACGCATGCGTCGTAATGGAAGCGGCGCAGCATGGCACTGGGGGTGAGCCCATCCATGTGGCGCACGGTGTCGGGCCGGTTCAAGGTGTTGCGGTCCAAACGCCCCATGTAGTGCGGGAAATAGCCGCCGCCATGGGCCATCACCACCTGCAACTGCGGGTGGCGGGTCATCACGCCTTCGTACATCAGCGAGGCCATGCATTTGGTTTCTTCGATCGATTGACCCAAAGAGTTCCACAAGGCATAGCGCTGGTACCATGGATCGCGCACCCCTTCCGGGTGCACCCAAGCGACCAATCCGCGCTCGGCCACCACGTTCCAAAACGGCGCAAACACCGGGTCACCCAAATAAACCCCTTGGTAACTCGACGACAGGTTGAGCACCCGCAGGCCCAAGTGGTCGTGAGCCCGCACCAACTCGGCCAGCGCCCGCTCAGGGCTTTGCATGGGCAAGACCATGCTGCCCACAAAACGCTGACGGTGCTGGGCCACCCAATCCGCGGCTTGGTCATTGCAGCGCTGACACAACTGCGCATCGGTGTCGGCATCGGCCCAAGAGCTGCCTTGCAGCACCGTGCTGGAGCTGATCACCGACACATCGACCCGCCGATCGTCCATATCGGCCAGCACTTTGAGCGGGTCGAACATGCGCTCGATCAAACTCTGCGCGCCCGGCCGCGGTGCCTTGGCCGGGGTGGCCCCAAAGCCGGTGAACACCGTGCGGTTGGTGGACGCTTCAAACACCGTGGGGTGGAGCATGTGCGCATGAAAATCGACCACCGGGGCCTGGGATGTGGGGGAGTGCATTGGTTGCATGGTGTGTAAAAAACGATGGGGTAATATACAAAAGCACTTTGTGTCCTGCGCAGATACCGTTCCGTTGCCATTGTTTTCAAGGCCCCGCATGAACCGCACCCTCCACACTTTTTGGCCCTCACAGCGCCCCCAGCATGGGGCATCGCTGTTCATATCGGCCCTGGCCTTGTTGGCCCAAGTGTGGTGCATTGGGTCGGCATGGGCCCAGGAATTTCCGCAGAAAACCGTTCGCATCGTGGTCGGTCAAGGCGCAGGCGGGGGCATGGACACCTTGGCGCGCTTGCTCAGCCAACGACTGGCCGCCCCCTTGGGTCAGGCGGTGGTGGTGGAAAACCGGGTTGGCGCAGGCGGCATCATTGCCACCGATGGGGTGGCCAAATCGCCAGCCGATGGCCACACCTTGTTGATGGCCCCGATTGGCAACATGGTGTTCACCCCCATCTTGACCCCCAAACTGCGTTATTCGCCCACCAAAGACTTTGTCCCCGTCTCCTTGGTGGCCAGTTTTCCCTTGCTGCTGGTGGTCAACACCAAACAAGGCATCATCAGCTTGCCTGATTTGGTGAAATTCATGAAAGCCCAACCCGACAAAGCCAACTATGGCGG
>RFNL01000115.1 GCA_009927195.1 Betaproteobacteria bacterium
CGGCTGCGGGGGTCTTGCTTGAAGATGGCATCCAAGATCGCGTCAGAAATTTGATCGGCCACTTTGTCGGGGTGACCTTCTGAAACAGATTCGGATGTGAAAAGATAGTCGTTCGCCATAAAAAAACTCCATTCGATTGAGGTTGACGCGTTGCCAACCTGGGGAGCCTGGCGAACGCTTTAGCAGATGGCTGGATCTTTGATTCCAAGCCTTTGCCACGCGGGTGGCAGTCGCCCTGCAAGTAGTTCAGTAACTCAGCGACAATTCTGATTGTAGCCAAAAGCAAATGCGCCAATCACTTTTACAACGCTTTGCCGCCGCTAGAACCCACAGCCCATGACCGCATTGTTTCGCTTGCTCGCCCGATTGCCCTTGACCTGGTTGCAAACCTTGGGCCAGGGTTTGGGTTGGTTGGCATGGTGGGCCTCTCCCACATACCGTCGCCGCTTTGTTGACAACACCCAGGCCGCCGGTTTGTCGTGGGCCCAGGTGCGACCGGCCATTGGTGCCGCTGGTGTGATGTTGGCCGAATTGCCATGGCTTTGGATGCGCAAGGCCCGTGGCCAGCCCATACCCCTGCAATGGGATGGGTCCGAGCATGTTGAGCAAGGCTTGGAAGAGGGCCGCGGCGTGATTGTTTTGTCGCCCCATCTGGGTTGTTGGGAGTTGGGGGCGCAAATATTGGCCGAGCGGTGGGGGTCGCAACACGGACCCTTGTGGGTGATGTACCGACCGGCCCGCAAAGCCTGGCTGGAGGCTTTGGTGGCACATTCCCGACAGCGCCCGAACTTGCAGGCCGCACCCGCCAATCAAAGTGGCGTGCGTCAATTGTTGCGTGCTTTGCGCCAAGGTGGTCTGGTCGCCTTGTTGCCCGACCAAGTACCGCCCTTGGGGCAAGGGGTGTGGGCGCCATTTTGGGGGCGTGACGCGTACACCATCACCTTGGCGGCTCGCTTGGCCAGGCAAACCCAAGCCCGTGTGGTGATGGCTTGGTGTGAGCGTTTGCCCATAGGTCAAGGCTTCATCGCACATGTGGAGCCATGGGAATTTTCTGGCTTGTACGACCCGCAAACACCTGTGGAGGAGGCGGTGTTGGCCATGAATGCACACATTGAAAGCATGGTGCGGCGTGCCCCCGCTCAGTACCTGTGGGGCTATGCGCGCTACAAGCAACCGCGCGCGCAGGGTTGATGGTGGGCAACGCATTGGTTTTGGGGTTCATGCGCGGGTTGGCCCGATGGCCCCTTTGGGGGGTGCGCGCTCTGGGTTGGGTTTTGGGACATGCTTTGTATGCGCTGGTGCCAGCGCGCCGTCGAGTGGTGTGGGTCAACTTGGGTTTGTGTTTTCCGGATTGGACACCGGCCGAGCGCCAACAATGGGCCAGGCGATGCTTTGTGGCTTTTGCCCAAGCCTGGTTGGACCGCAGTTGGTTGTGGCACGCCCCGTATGAAGTGGTGCGACAGCGCTTGAATTGGACGGGTGATCTGGAAGCTTTGACCCGACCCGGTGGGGTGGTGGTGTTTGCGCCGCATTTTGTCGGTTTGGATGCGGGATGGACCGCTTGGACCATGACCAGCAGCGCCATGTTGCACACCATTTACACCCCGCAGTCCAACCCCGCCATGGATGCGTGGATTGTTCAGGGGCGTCAGCGCTTTGGCCATGTCAATCTGTGCCGCCGCTCCGACGGTGTGCAGACCCTGATAGCGGCACTGCGCCGCGGCGAGCGCCTGTACCTGTTGCCCGACATGGACAGCGGCGAAGACGATACCGTGTTCGTGCCCTTTTTCGGGGTGCCTGCGGCGACCTTGACCTCTTTGTCTCGATTTGCCAAGTTGGGTCGGGCGCGGGTGGTGCCCATCACCACCCGCATGACCGCCAAAGGCTACGAGATTGAGGTCCATCCCGCCTGGACAGATGTGCCCAGCACCGATGCGCTGGCCGACACCGCTTTGATGAACCAGCGATTGGCCCAATGGATTTGTACCATGCCCGATCAGTATTTTTGGGTCCACAAGCGGTTCAAAACCCGCCCAGTTGGCCATGCCAATGTTTATGCGCAGCCCGAAAAGCCGATCAGTTGAGCCACTGACACAATGGCTCGTTCATGCCCCAACCCATGGCTTGCCGAAGGGGTCGCTGGCGTTCTTGACAGGCCAAGGCCACTTTCGAAGAACCAGGCATGGCCGAAGTGTGGGCCGACCGGACTGGCCGCAGCGGTGGCCATTCAGGCCAATGTCAGGGGACAGTTTGTGCGGGGTCTCAGGAAAGGCCATCGCTGGGGCTGGGGGGCATGTCACCGAGGGGGCTCAGGGGCGCGGGCGGCTTCCAACCCGCCACCCATTGAGACAACAACAAGGCGGTTTCTTCGACGCCTTGGCGTTTGAGCGCGGAGAACAAGCGCACCTGTCCGCCACCGGCTTGCAAACGGGCGATCGACAATGCCTTGGCCGCTTCGCTGCGATTGAGTTTGTCGGCCTTGGTCAGAAGCACCAAAAAATGCATGCCGGCCTCGACCCGCGGTCGAATCACTTCGAGCAAGATGTCGTCGAGTTCGGTCAACCCTTGGCGTGGGTCGCACAACAAGACGACACCACAGAGGTTCTCGCGGCGCATCAAATAGTTAGCCATCACTTCTTGCCAGCGAATCTTGTCTTGCTTGGGAACCGCCGCATAACCATAGCCAGGTAAATCGGCCAACACTGCGTCGGTTTGACCTTGTCGACCCAGTGCAAACAAATTGATGTGTTGGGTGCGTCCCGGTTT
>RFNL01000427.1 GCA_009927195.1 Betaproteobacteria bacterium
CCGCAAGTGGTGGAACAACTGGCAGCGGTCAAATTGGCAGCCAAACCGACAGTCAAGGCGGTCAGGGTCAGTCCAAGTAAGCAGCCCTTGATTGAGTGATTGAGAGCGTGGATCGGGTGCCTTGTAAAAAGGCTTTGTTAATTTTTTTTCAGAGTGGTTTGAAAATGAAGAAGATTTTTGCGTTATTGGGTACGGTTTTGGTGGTTCCTGCATTTGCACAGGGTGCGGTGACATTCAAATTGGATGATGTCAGCCTGCGGCCCATCAAGTTCAGTGAATTTGTCGCACAAGTCAAAGAAAGCAACGCCTGGGTGCGCAGCAAAAAATTGTCCACAGAGTCCACGGCCTCTTGGCAGCAGTCCATGTCGGCTTACAACATCAACCCCTCTTTCACGTACAGCCGGGGTACTTTTTACGCAGCGGCCCCCCAGGAAAGCTATCGCACACCCCAGTCTGGAACTTACACCTTGTCGGGCAATATTGAAGGCAGGGGCAAACAAGATGCCCGCAAAGAGTTTTCAAGTGCCGAGGTCGTTCGCCAGACGGTGGACATGGGTGCCTTGGTGTATGGCGTAGAGGTCGACTCGGCCTTTTTGTTCTTGGATGCCTTGCGGGTCAAGCACCTTTGGATGGTCAAACACAAGGCCCTCACCGAGTTGGAACGCATCGGGGGCGAGGATAACAAGCAAGCCATTGAAGATTACAAACAATTCAAGACCGATCAAGCCAACGATTTCAAATACTTTGCACTGGGCATGGCCAGTTATTTGGGCAAACCCAGCATGGTGCTGCCCGACCCCACGGCCGAACTCAACTTACCCATCCGGGACTTTGATGTGCGCAGTTTGGTCGATAACGCAAAGCGGGCCAGGCCCGATATCTTGTCGCTGGAAGCAGCCTTCAGTGTGGCCAAAGCGGCCGACAACTTGGCGCAAAAAAACCGCCATCTCGATTTCAGCGTCAGCGTGTACGTCACCGATACGCCCGCCTACACCATCAGCTCAGGTGACTCGAACTACCAATACAACAGGGGGCTTTCCTATGGCTTCTCGGTCACCCTGCCCATTCCTGTGAGCCAGTTGTACGACGCCGATTTGGTGGCCGCTAAAAACGCCCGTTTGCAAGCTGAGATCATGCTCGATGATGCGAAAAACCGGGTTTACTTTGAAGTCAATCAGGCCTTGATCCAGTTCAACAGTGCCAAGGCCAAGCTGCAAACCGCGCTGGACAACCAAAAAAACCAGGCCGACAAAAAGATGGCCAATTTGGACGATGTCAACAATTGGCATGCCGCTGAGGTGGAAGCCATTGATGCCAAAGTCAATTACGCCAAAGCCATGTTGTTTTTGGGTCGGGTCAGTGGTTTGAAAAACGTGCTCGCCCTGTGATTTCGGCTTGCGACTGAATCGCTCAACCAGGATCCACCATGGGCACATCACCTCATTTGCGCCAAGTCAGTTGTGCGGTTTTTCTGAGCCTGGGAACATTTTTGGCAAAGGCGCAAACGACCTCCACAGCCCCAATCGGCCAAACACCTGCCGCCATCAGTGCAACCCAACCCAATCCAACGGGCGGACCGATGGGCGCCTCCGTGCCCATTCAGCCCGGCAACCCCATGGGTCAATCCACGGGTGCACCCACGGGCATGCCTGGCAGCCCCATGGGAGCCCCCGGGGTGACCATGGGCGGGGTGCCTGGCGGCAACATCGGTGGGGCTGGCATGGGCGGCCCCAGTGGACAGATCGGTGCCCCTGGCGGATACATGGGTGGCATGGGTGCGCATGGTGCTCAGGTGGCTGGCCCCATGGGTGGGCCAAGCGGGCAAATTGGCGCCCCAATTGGACAGATGGGCGGCATGGGAGGCCCTGGTGGTCAAGTCGGCAGCCCAGCTGGTCAGATAGGCAACCCGTCCGTCAACCCCATGCACGCGATGGGGGGGCAACACATGGGCATGGTGGCACCGGTGGGCCCCTCGGGCGGCATGATGGGTGCGCCGGGTGGGCAATTGCCGGGCATCGGCGGGCCCGTAGCCCTGGGTGGTCCTGGCGGCCCACCCATGGGCCAACAGGGTATCGGCCCTGCTGGCGTACCATCGGGCCCCAACGGTTCACCCACGGGCATCAATTCTGGTGCCTCCCCAGTGCCACGCTGATGGCGCGTTGATAAATCACTTTGGGTTGTTCATTTTTTGAAGGAACACAAGCAATGAAGCGTGATGATTTTTTTAAGCGGATTTGCATGACTTTGCTGTTGATGGTGACTTCAGTCCTTTTTGCGCAGCAACAGGCTTCAACTTGTCCGCCCACCTGTCAGGGCCCGCCACCGGGAGCGCCCGGTTCTCCTGCTGGCCCTGGCTTGGGAGGCCCAGCGGGTGGACAACAGCAATTGCTATTGCTGCAACAAATCGCCAAGCCACCGGTCGCTCAGCAACCGTTGCAGCCAATGGGCGGCATGCCAGGTGGCAATGCACCTGGCGGTCAAATCGGTGGCTTGGCCGGCG
>RFNL01000354.1 GCA_009927195.1 Betaproteobacteria bacterium
GGCCATGCGGGCAACCAAACCCACCCCGAGGTCAAAGCCGCCATCGAAGACGCTTTTGCCCGCATCCTCAAAGCGGGCAAGGCCCCAGGGTTTTTGACCCCCGATGAAGAGCTCGCACGCCACTACCTGGGGCACGGTTGCCTGTTCATGGCCGTGGGCTTGGACAACAACTTGCTGGCCCGCCACACCAGCGCCTTGTGCCAGCGATTCAAAAACCCTGGCGCAGCCAGCCCCGCTCCCAGCAAAGGCAGCACCTACTGAGCGGCAGGCCCATGGATTTCACGCCTGCCTTGACCCTGCCACCGTGCCCAGCCCACTTTCACCCCGATGAGTGGGCGGCGCGCCAGCAATTGGCCGCTGGCTACCGGGTGTTTGCCATGCTCGGTTGGGTGGAGATGATTTACAACCACATCACCTTGCGCGTGCCCGACAGCGTGAGCGGCCGTGAAAAGCATTTTTTGATCAACCCGTTTGGTCTGCACTACACCGAGGTCACCGCCAGCAATTTGGTCAAGATCAACCTGCAAGGCGAGGTGGTGGGGGGCTCGGCACAGCGGGTCAACCCAGCCGGCTTTGTGGTGCACAGCGCCATCCATGCCGCCCTCGATCAAGCCCACTGCGTGATGCACACCCACACCACCTCGGGCATGGCCGTGGCCTGCTATGAAGGCGGCTTGCAACCGGACAACTTTTACAGCGCTCAGTTGCATGGCATGGTGGCATATCATGACTTTGAGGGCATCACCGTGCATGCCGATGAAGGGCCGCGCTTGCTGCAACACATGGGCACCAAGCCCGCCGTCATTTTGCGCAACCATGGTTTGTTGACCTGGGGCAGCACCTTGCCCCAAGCCTTTGTGCTGCTGTGGACGCTGCAACGCGCCTGCGATGTGCAACTGGCCACCTTGTCCATGGGACGGGCCACCCCCATCGGCGCCGATGTCGCTGCCCGCTGTGCACAAGATGCCTTGCAATTTCACCCGGCCCACGGCGCAGGCCAAGATGTGTTTGATGCCATGGTGCGCCTGGCGCTGCGCCAAGACCCAGGGTTTCAGGCATGAAGGTCGCCCTGGTCGGCGCCGGTGCCATTGGTTGTTGGTTGGGCGCGCGGTTGGCCCAGCAAAACCACACCCCGATCCAATTGAGTGTGTTGGCGCGCGGCGAGAGTTTGCAAGCCATCCGCGCCCACGGCGTGCAATTGCACATCGCGGGGCAAACCCTGCAAGCGTCTGTGCAAGCCAGCGATCAAGCGGCAGACTTGGGCGCGCAAGACCTGGTGTTGGTGGCCCTCAAAGCCCCGGCCTTGGGCGAGGTGGCACGCCAGTTGACCCCGCTGATCGGGCCCCACACCGTGGTGTTGACCGCCATGAACGGCGTGCCTTGGTGGTTTATGCAAGGCCTATCCATGCCCACCCAGGCCACCCGGCTGCAATCCGTCGACCCCGACGCGGTGATCGAGCGCGCCATCCCCGTCGAACAGGTGCTCGGCTGCGTGGTGCATGCCAGTTGCGCACTGCTCGGGCGCGGTCACGCCAAGCACCACTTTGGCAATGGCTTGATCGTTGGCGAACCTCGTGGCGGGCACTCCGAGCGGGTACAGCAAGTGGTGGACTTGCTGTGCGCGGCCGGCTTTGAGGCCAGTGCGTCGGCGCAAATCCAAAAAGACATTTGGTACAAGCTGTGGGGCAATATGACGGTCAACCCCATCAGCGCCGTCACCGGGGCCACCACCGACTTGTTGTTGGCCGACCCGTTGGTGCGCGGTTTCATGTCGCGCGTCATGCTGGAGGCCCAAACCATCGGTGCGCGCCTGGGGCTGCCCATCGACCAACAACCCGAAGACCGCCACGCCGTCACTGCCAAACTGGGCGCTTTCAAATCGTCCATGTTGCAAGACATCGAGGCCAAACGTGCGGTGGAGCTCGATGCATTGGTCAGCGCGGTGCGCGAGCTCGGTGAGCGCACCGGGGTGGACACGCCTTTCACCGATGCCTTGCTCGGCATCAGCCGCTTGCACGCCCAGGTCCAGGGTTTGTACCCGCCGCTGTCACACCCCTGAGCCCTTGACCATGGGCTCCTCCACGCGGGCCGTCGGACTGGCCGCTTTTTTCACCTTGATGCTCATCGCCTTGATGATGGGCGCCAACCATGTGGCCGCACGGCTGGCCTTCAGTGGAGGCATGGACGTGGCCACTGGCGTGGCCGTGCGCAGTTGGGTGACCGCCGCAGTGGTGGCCGGGGTGGTGTGGTGGGCCAAGGTGCCTTGGCGGGCCGATGCAGGCCAACGCAAAGGCCTGCTCATGGTGGGCCTGGCCATCGGCTTTCAAAGCCAATGTTTGTACTCATCGGTGGCGCGTTTGCCGGTGGCACTGGCCTTGCTGGGTTTTAACACCTACCCGTTGTGGACCGCGCTGTGGGACCGCGTTTTATATGGGCGACGCACCGAACGAGCGGTCTTGCAAGCCATGCCGGTGATCCTGCTGGGGCTGGCTTTGGCGCTGGATGTGTCGGGTGCCAGCTCGGGCCTGGGCGCCATCGATCAGTGGCAACAAATGGGTGTGGGGGTGGCGTTTGCCCTGGGCGCTGCCGCCGTCTTTGGCTTGGCCCTGGTGTGGACGCAGCACGAGACCCAGGGCATGGACGGTCGGGTGCGCACCATAGGTTCCATGGTCTTGAGCGGCATGGTGGCGCTGACCGTGATCGCTGGCCAAGGCGGGCCGCATTGGCCCCACACCGCACTGGGCTGGGTCGGGCTGGCTGCACTGACTTTTTTATATGGCACGGCCTTCACCATCATGTTCACCGTGCTGCCCAAGCTGGGCGTGTCGGGCCACTCGGCGCTGATGAATGTGGAGCCCGTGTTTGCCCTGGGCCTGGCCTGGGTGGTGCTTGACCAGCGCATCGCCCCCATCCAAATCGTGGGCGCTTTGCTGGTGGTGGGCGCGGTGATTGCCCTGGGCTTGCGCCAACACGGGACCATCAGGCCGCAGTGACCACAGGCACGCGGGGTGCCAGGGCGCACATGAGTTCGTAGCCGATGGTGCCTGCCGCGGCAGCGGGCTCGTCAATGGACAGCAGCGCCCCGCCGGGGTCCTGGCCCCACAAGGTCACACTGGCACCGATGTCGGCAGCGGCACCGGCTTGGATCACTGGCTCAAGGTCAACGGCAAGCATGTCCATGCTGACCCGTCCCAAGGTACGGGTGCGCACCCCGCTGACCAGCACTGGCGTGCCGGTGGGGCACTGACGCGGGTATCCGTCGGCATAACCCGCGGCCACCACGCCCATGCGTTGGTGGCTGCTGGCGCGGTAGCTCGATGCATAGCCCACACTGTCGCCTGGGGCCAGGCTTTGCACCGCAATCAGGCGGCTGTGCAGGCTCATGGTGGGGCGCAAGCCCCAGTCGCTCAAGCTGTGCAAAGGGTGGTCGGGCGAGCTGCCAAACAAGGCAATGCCCGGCCGCACCCAATCGGCCATCACATCGGCATCCAGGTGGTGGCGCAGCAAAGCGGCGCTGTTGGCCAGGCTGCGCTCGCCTGGCAGGTCTTGGGCATTCTGTTGAAACACGGTCAATTGGTGGGCAATGCCGCGCTCGCCGTCGGCATCGCTGAAATGCGTCATCAGCGACACCTCGCCCACTTGGGGCAAGGCATTCAAGCGGCTCCAGGCGGCGCGAAAGCGTTGCGGGGCAAAGCCCAAGCGGTTCATACCCGAATTCATTTTCAAAAACACCCGGTGCCCGACTTGGGTTTTGTGGCGGCTGAGCATGTCAATTTGCGCGTCGCAGTGCACCGTGTGCCACAGGTCCAGACGCGAGCACCACTCCAGGTCGCGCGCTTCAAACACGCCTTCGAGCAACAAAATCGGGCCGCGCCAGCCCAGCTCACGCACGCGCTGCGCCTCCTCCAGGTCGAGCAAGGCAAAGCCATCGGCAGCCCGCAAGCCCTCAAAGACCCGCTCGATGCCGTGCCCATAGGCATTGGCCTTGACCACCGCCCACAAGCGGGCGTTTTGCGCGCGCGCGCGCAGCAAACCCAGGTTGTGATGCAACGCATCAAGGTGGATGGTGGCTTGGAGGGGACGGGGCATGGAGAAGTCTATTGTTGCAGGCGCATGTTATAAACCAACATGACACCACGGTGCTTAAAACGACAAATCTCGTGCTGTGCCCAGCTGGCCCAGACACCCCCACCCCAAAGCGCGATGCACCCTTCCACAATCCCCTGCATTGGAAACGCATGAAGCGCGGCTTCTACACCATCATGGCGGCCCAGTTTTTCAGCTCGCTGGCCGATAACGCCTTGTTCGTGGCAGCTGTGGAGTTGATCAAGGACTCGGGCGGGGCTGAATGGCAACGCGCCGCCTTGGTACCCATGTTCGCATTGTTTTATGTGGTGCTCGCGCCGTTTGTTGGTGCATTTGCAGACTCGCGGCCCAAAGGCGATGTGATGTTTGTGAGCAATGCCATCAAAGTGGCGGGTTGTCTGATGATGTTGTTTGGCTCGCACCCCTTGATGGCTTATGCCATTGTTGGATTGGGGGCTGCCGCATACTCACCGGCCAAATACGGCATCTTGACCGAGCTGTTGCCTGCCTCGATGCTGGTCAAGGCCAATGGCTGGATCGAGGGGTTGACCATTGCCTCCATCATTTTGGGCGTGCTCTTGGGCGGCCAGTTGGTAGGGCCTATCCTCTCAGGTGCCTTGTTGGCGCTGGACCTGCCGCTGATCGACACGGGCGTGGACACCCCGCCTGAAGCGGCCATTTGCGTGCTGGTGTTCATTTACGCGTTGGCGGCTTGGTTCAACACCCGCATCCCGCACACCGGGGTGGCCATGATCCCCATGCGCAGCGACACCCAACACAGCTTGGCCTACCACCTGATGGCCTTGCCCCCAGATTTTTGGCGCTGCAATCTGTTGCTGTGGCGGGATAAATTGGGCCAAATTTCCCTGGCCACCACCACCTTGTTTTGGGGCGTGAGTGGCAATTTGCGCTACATCGTCTTGGCCTGGAGCGCAGCGGCGCTGGGCTATTCCACCTCCCAGGCCTCGGGTTTGGTAGGGGTGGTGGCGATTGGCACGGCCGTGGGTGCGGTGGTGGCCTCGGTGCGCATGAAGCTGCACCACGCCACCCGCGTCATGCCCCTGGGTATTGCCATGGGCCTGGTGGTGCTGGGCATGAACTTCATCGACAACGTCTGGGTGGCCGCGCCGTTTTTGATCATGCTCGGCGGCTTGGGCGGTTTTTTGGTGGTGCCCATGAATGCCCTGCTGCAACACCGTGGCCACAGCCTGATGGGGGCGGGCCGCTCTATCGCGGTGCAAAACTTCAACGAACAGGCCTGCATCTTGGCGCTGGGCTTTTTGTACACCTTCTCCACCGGTATGGGCCTGAGCGCCTTTGGCGCCATCAGCGGCTTTGGACTGATGGTGGCCAGCTTCATGTGGCTGATCCAGCGCTGGCACGACACCAACACCCGCAAGCACGCGGACGAGGTGGAGCGCTTGATGAAAATCGCCCGCGAAGACCCCTCACACGGCTGAGCGCCAGCGCATGAACCCCAGCCCAACTTGGCCGGTCTTGGGCTTGCTGTTCAATGCCTTGGTGTGGGGCCTGTCGTGGTGGCCGCTGCGCGAGATGCAAGCCCTGGGCTTGCACCCCCTGTGGTCCAGTGGCTTGATCTTTGGTCTGGCATTGGGGCTGCTCAGCCTGTGGCGGCCCAAGGCTTGGCATCAGTTGCGTGCCACCCCCGCCCTGTGGACGCTGATGCTTGCCGCTGGCCTGACCAATGTGGGCTTTAACTGGGCGGTGGCCACCGGCGACGTGGTGCGGGTGGTGCTGTTGTTCTACGTGATGCCCGCTTGGTCCATCCCCATCGCTTGGTGGGTGCTGGGCGAGCGCCCCACCCGGGGTGCGCTCTGGCGCTTGGCCC
>RFNL01000098.1 GCA_009927195.1 Betaproteobacteria bacterium
CCCTGCACGCCTTTGGTGGCCATGAAGTGACTCAATTGTTCGCGCAATGCTGGGTAACCTTCGGTCGAACCGTATTGCAGCGCCGGGCCGGGTTCGTTGGCCAACACCTGCTGGCTGGCTTGGCGAATGCCTTCCACGTCAAACATGGCACTGTCTGGGAAGCCACCCGCGAAGCTGATGATGCCGGGCTTGCCCAGCAATTTGAACAACTCGCGGATCGCGGAGGTTCAACGTTGTTCAGGCGTTGTGCAAATTGCATGGGAGAATTCACCAAATAGATTTAATTGGAATCTGACCCCAATTAATGCCATGAAAAAAAACCAAATCGAGCCATTTTTTGCCACTTTGAAAGCGGCCAATCCGCAGCCCAACACGGAGCTGGAGTATACGAGCGTGTTCGAGCTGCTGACCGCTGTCTTGCTCAGCGCCCAGGCCACCGATGTGGGGGTGAACAAAGCGACCCGGCGCTTGTTTGCGGTGGCCCACACACCGGAGCGGATTTTGGCCTTGGGGCTGGATGGTTTGGAAGCACACATCCGCACCATTGGCCTGTACCACAGCAAAGCACGGCATTTGTTACAAACCTGCGAGATTTTGCTGCGCGAACATGGCGGGAACGTGCCCAAAGACCGCGCTGCCTTGGAAGCCCTGCCCGGCGTGGGCCGCAAGACCGCCAATGTGGTGCTGAATGTGGCTTTTGGCGAACCGACCATGGCCGTGGACACGCACATATTTCGGGTGGGCAACCGCACCGGCTTGGCACCGGGCAAAACATCGTATGAGGTTGAAATGGGTTTGCTCAAACGCATCCCACCCGCCTACCTGGTCGATGCCCACCATTGGCTCATCTTGCTCGGTCGCTATGTGTGCCAAGCGCGCAAACCCCAGTGCTGGCAATGCGCGGTGTCGGAGTTTTGTGCCCACCGGCCCAAAACCCCATCCCCCGACTGATCATCTTCTTCTGAACGGAAACCCCATGGACGCACAACACATTGGATTCATTGGCTTGGGCGTGATGGGCGCTCCCATGGCCACCCACCTGGCCAAAGCCGGTCATCACCTCTGGCTGCATGACGCACAAACCGATGTGGCCCTGAATTTGGCCAACGCCATCGGCCCCAACGCCGTGGCGCTGGAGGACCCGCGTGCGGTGGGCGCGCACAGCGACATCGTGTTCACCATGCTGCCCCACGGCCAGGTGGTGCAATCGGTGGCCTTGGGGCTGGATCGGCCTGGTTTTGGCCTGATCAACGGCCTCAAGCCCGGTGGCTTATTGGTGGACACCTCTTCTTGCGAGCCATGGCTGACGCGCCAAACCGCTGCAGCCCTGGCCGAACGCGGCATTGGCATGATCGATGCGCCGGTATCGGGGGCGCAATGGGGTGCCCAAGCGGCGGAATTGGTTTTCATGGTCGGTGGTGCTGAACCCGATTTGGCCCGTGTGCGCCCGCTGCTGGATGTGATGGGCAAAACCGTTTTTCACTTGGGCGCGGTGGGATGTGGTCACGCGATGAAGGCCATCAACAACTGCATCACCGCCATCAACCTGATGAACACCACCGAAGGCCTGCTGGCCGGTCAACGCCATGGCCTGGACCCCGCGGTGATGGTGGACGTGCTCAATGCCTCCACCGGCGGGAGTTGGGTGGCACAAACCCATTTCCACCAGCGGGTGTTCAACCGCGCTTTTGACGATCCGTTCAAATTGGAATTGATGGTCAAGGACATGGGCATCGCCATGCAACTGGCAGATCAAACCCACACCCCCGCACCGGTGTGGGCGGTGGCCCAAGCATTGTGGCAACAAGCCCAAGGAAGCGCCGCCCCTCAGGCCAGTGTGAGTGAGGTGGTGCGCTGGATGGAGCAGCAAATCGGCACCGACTTGAGCGCCGGCGCCAAGCTGCCCTCAGGGGGCTGAGGCGTCGATATCGGCGCGGGCCACGGCCAGGGCTTGGCGCAGCACATCCAAGTCGCCAATGTGGTTGGCCAACACCAATATCAATTTGGCATTGAGCAAAGCGCTTTGCGCCTCGCTCAAGCCCAGGTGAGTGTCCAGCAGCGCTTCGTAAAAATCATCGCTCACGCCCGGGTCTGCGCTGGGCGGGCGCTGCGCATCATGAAAATGGGGAGTGAGCTTCAGGTCGGCCATGAGGAGCTTTCACAAAGGGTCCAAACCCAACTCTTGCAAGATGGCCTGGGTGTGTTCCCCCACCTGGGGGATGGGGTCCATGCGGTAATCAAAGGCACTGTTGCGCCCCGGCGGCAACAAGGCCGGCAAGGGCCCAGCGCTGGAGCCCACATCGCGCCAGCGCGCCCGCGCTTGCAACTGGGGATGGGCCCACACATCGGCCAGGCTGTTCACCCGGGCATTGGCAATTTGGGCCGCCTCCAAGCGCTCGATCACGCTGTCGGCGCTGAGCTTGGAAAACACCGCATCAATTTCAGCGGCCAAGGCTTGGCGATTGGCATTGCGCTGCACGCCGGAGTTGAAACGCGGGTCTTGGGCCATGTCGGGCTGCAACAGCACATGGGTGCAAAACGACTGCCATTCCCGCTCGTTTTGAATGCCCAACATCACCGCTGGGCCCTCGCCCACAGGGAATGGGCCATAAGGGTAGATGGTGGCGTGGGCCGAGCCGGTGCGGGGCGGCGGGGCCGCGCCGTCCATGGCGTAGTACATGGGAAAGCCCATCCATTCGGTGAGGGCCTCCAACATCGACACATCAATGTGCGCGCCCTCGCCGGTTTTGTCGCGATGGATGATGGCCGCCAAGATGTTGCTGTAGGCGTACATGCCAGCGGCGATGTCGGCGATGGAGTTACCCGATTTGGACGGCGTATCGGGTGTGCCCGTGATGCCCAAATAACCGGCCTCGCTTTGGATCAACAGGTCATAGGCTTTTTTATCTCGATACGGCCCGTCTTGTCCGTAGCCCGAAATGTCACACACGATGAGGCGCGGGTTTTGGGCACGCAAGGTCGCCGCATCCAAGCCCATGCGGGTGGTGGCCCCAGGGGCCAGGTTTTGCACCACCACGTCGGCGCGGTCAATCAAGGCCTTGAGCGCGGCCAAGGCCGGGTCTTGCTTCAAGTCCAGCGCCAAACTTTCTTTGGATCGATTGACCCACACAAAATGCGAGGCCAAACCGCGCGCCCGCTGGTCGTAGGCACGGGCGAAATCGCCACCACCGGGGCGCTCCACCTTGATCACCCGCGCCCCCAAATCGGCCAGGTGACGGGTGCACAGGGGAGCGGCGATGGCATGCTCGAGCGACACCACGGTGATGTGGTCCAAGGGCCGCGTCATGCCAGCTCCGCCGTGGCTTGCATGGTCAGCCAGCCATCGTGGTCTTGGGCCCACAAATCGACCCGGTTGCCATCGGGTTGGCCACAGACATTGAAGGCTCGACCATCGCCACATTCATAGGTCGGTCGCATCGCCTTGAAGGAAAAATGACGCACTGGCCGTTCGGTGTGGCGGGCCACCAAGTCCAACAACAAAGTGGCCAATAAGGGGCCATGCACCACCAACCCGGGGTAACCCTCTTCTTGGGTCACATAGCTGCGGTCGTAGTGGATGCGGTGGCCATTGAAGGTCAGTGCCGAGTAGCGAAACAGCAGCACTGCATCGGGCACCACCGTGCGCTGCCACGCGGCCGAGCTGGGGGCGGCCACGGGTGCACTCACCGGGTCGTCGGGGTGGGCTGCGGCCCGGTAAACAATGTCGTGTCCCTCGGTCAAACACAAACCCAAGGGGCTGTGCACTTCGTGCACCACCTCGACAAAAATCAAATCGCCGCTGCGTCCCGCCTTTTGCTTGACCGATGCGATGCGCGAGCGCCGCAGCACCGCATCGCCCACTTTGAGCGGGAGCAACCACTGCAAACGCCCGCCCGCCCACATGCGCCGGGGCAAGGGCACTGGCGGCAAAAAACCACCACGCTGGGCGTGGCCATCAGGGCCGAGTTCGCTTTGGGCATGGGTGGGCAAAAAATACAACCAGTGACCCAAGGGGGGCAACTCGGTGCCCACTTTGACCTCGCTCTGGGGGCGGTCCAAGGTGGCCATCCAAGCGCGCAGGGGCACGGCGGTGATCTCGTCGTGCAAGGTGTCGCTGCGGCCTTGCCAAGACTGCAAATGGGCCAAGGTGTGGGAGTCGATCAAGCTCATGGGGGCAGTCTACCCAATCCGTCATCGGGCATGGCCACCCATTGCCCGCCAACTTGCTGGACGCTGAGCTTGTTTTGAAACACCTGGCGCAATGCGGCATGGGTGTGGGCATCGCCACACGGCCCCTGGTGCATCACCCGCCCTTGCTGCAAGATCAGCAGGTGTTCGGCCCGCAGTGCCAAACTGATCTCGTGCATCACGCTCACCACAGTCACCCCTTGCGCCAACAAGTCGCGCACCGTGTGTAACCAATCAACCTGGTGGGGCATGTCCATGTGGGCCAAAGGTTCGTCCATCAACAACACCGGCGCTTGCACCGCCAAGGCACGCGCCAGCAACACCCGCTGGCGTTCGCCACCCGACAATTGCGCCAATGTGCGCTGACGCAAGTGCCAACACTGGGTTTGCGCCATCACCTGTTGCACCACCGCTTGGTCTTTGGCGCTGACACCCTGCCACCAGCGTTGGTGGGGCAATCGGCCCAGCATCACCACATCCCAGGCGTTGACCGCCTCGTCACCTGCGCTGAATTGCCCCAGCCAAGCCAGTTGCCGGGCCCTGGCCTGCGCTGGCAAAGCTTGGATCGCCTGACCCAATACCGCCACATCGCCTTCAAAGGGCAACAAGCCCGCCAAGGCCTTGAGCAAGGTGGTTTTGCCTGCGCCATTGGGCCCCACCACGCTGGTCCAGCACCCGCGCTCAAAGGCAACATGGACACTGTCAAGCACCTTGTGCCCGCCCAACACCACGCTCAAGCCTTGGGCATGCAGAGCGGCAATGGGCTTCATGGCATGCCACCATGGGTTTGGCGCTGCAATTGCCACAACAAATATGCACCGCCCAGCACAGCGGTCAGGATGCCCACCGGCAGTTCTCGCGGGGCCAAACAAATGCGCGCCAACACATCGGCGATGCCCAACAACCAACCGCCCATGACCACTGAGCGCAATAGCAATGCGCGGTATGAAAGTGCATGGCCCGCGCGCACCAAATGCGGTGCGACCAAACCCACAAAGGCGATCAGACCCGCTTGGGCCACCGATGTCGCGGTACACAAGGCCAACACGCCGACCAACACCCAATGCAACAGACCCATGGGCAAACCCAGGCTGCGCGCCGTGTCCTCGCCCAAACGCAAACCATCGAGCCAGCGCGACATGGCCAGTGCCACGCCCAAAGCGGGCAACAGCACCCCAGCCATCAAGAGCACCGATGGCATGGCAATCATGGCGGTGCTGCCCAACAGGAAAGACTGCATCTGGGACCAGGCTTGCGGCGCAGCCACCATCCACAAAGATGTGACGGCCCCCAAAACCACACCCACCACCACCCCAGAGAGCAATAAACGCAAACCATGGTGCGCGCCGCGCGCCAAAGCCAAAGTGAGCAGCACCGCTGCCCAAGCGCCCACAAATGCACTGCCGGTCAGGCCCAGGCGCCAGACCCAGGGCTGGGCCCAGGCCAGGCCCGGGGCCAGCGCTGCGCCGCCCATAACAGTGATCGCCACGACCACGCCAAAAGCAGCGCCCGAGGCACTGCCCAACAAATAGGGGTCGGCCAATGGATTGCGAAACAAACCTTGGGCCACAGCGCCGGCCAAACCCAGCAATGCACCGGCCAACCAAGCCCCCTGGGTGCGTGGCCAGCGCAGGTCTTGCACGATGGGGTCGCTCCAGCGCCACTCGGTGTCCAGGCCCTCGCTGCCCCCCATCAGGCCCAGCCATGCACCCGCCAGGGTCAATGCCATCATCACTGCCCACCAAAGCCAAGCTTGCGTTGGGCGACTCATGATTTCCAGCTCCGCCGAACGCATTGCGCCATCCACAAGGCGGCCTCGCCCAGGCGCGGCCCCGGGCGCACCAGCAGATCGCCTTGCTCGGGTGTGAAGTGGCACACCCGTCCTTGTTGGACCGCGGCCAACTGCGACCAAGCTGGACGGCGCTGCCAGGGATCTAAAGGGGCTTGCCCAATCATGATCAGGTCAGGCTGGCTGCGCAGCAACCACTCGGGGCTGAGCTGCGGAAACGGCCCCAACGGGGCAGGTACCACATTGCGCAAGCCCAAGTCGGCGATCAATTCACCAATGAAGGAGGCTTCACCCGCTGCATAGCCCCCGCTGCCCGCTTCAAAATAAACGCGGGCACCCACGGCTTGGGGCGGCATGGCGGCACGGGCCTGTGCCAACTGGGCCTGCACCTGCTGCCACACCCTGGCGGCGCTTTGCGTGGGCTCAGGCAAACCCAACACCAGCGCCAAGCGCTGCATGCTGTGTTGCACCTGGGCTTGGGTTTGGGGCTCGAGGGCCATCACCGGAATGCCCAAAGCCACCAAGCGCGGCAGCAGACGCGCCGATCGGCCCAGCAGCACCAGATCGGGCCTGAGGCGCACCAGGGCCTCCAGCGACACATCGTCCATGCCACCGAGCTTGGGCAGGGCCAAGACGCTGGCGGGCCAATTGGCAAACCGATCGGTGCCCACCAAACGCTCGCAGGCCCCTAATGCGCACACGCTCTCGGCCAATGCGGGCAATAAGGTGACGATGCGCTGAGGGGGGCTTTGCAAGCGGATCACCTCACCCCGATCATCACGCACCTCTGGGGTCGCTGCCGATACGCTGTGACCCAAGCCCACACACACCAGCAGCAACCACACGCCTGCCGCGTGCCAAACACACCGCCTGCCCTGCAAACTGCCCTCAGGCATGCGCGGCCACCCAATTCGCGATGCGCCGGTGCAATTGCGCCACCCCATCGGTCAAAGCGGCCGGGCCCGGCTGCAAGA
>RFNL01000114.1 GCA_009927195.1 Betaproteobacteria bacterium
GGGCATTGGCAGCGCGGCCGTTCAAGTGGCCAAGTTCGCTGGTGCCACGGTGTTGGCCACAGCCGGCAGTGAGAGCAAACTGGCCCGCGCGCAAGCTTTGGGCGCAGACCACTTGATCAATTACAACCAGCATCCCCAGTTTTCTGAACTAGTGCTTGCGCTCACCCAAGGCAAGGGCGTGGACTTGGTGATGGAGCACATTGGTGGCGAGGTGTTCACCCAAAGCCTGGCCAGTTTGAAAACCGATGGAAAGATCATCACCGTAGGTGCCCACGCAGGCGAGTTGGTCCCCTTGGACATCATTCCTTTTTTCCGCCGACAACTGCAACTGATTGGCTCACGCAACGCCAATTTTGCGGAGATCAATGAAGTGATGGATCTGGTGGCTCAGGGACGCTTCAAGCCGGTCATTCATGCCGCCATGCCACTGTCACAGGCCGCCCAAGCCCACCGCATTGTGGGGTCACGCAATGTGTTTGGCAAAGTGGTGTTGCTGCCTTGAACCTGCCGGGGGTATGCATCTACCGAATGCGCCCCCTTGTGTCATTGGTCACCTGAAAAACCATGCGACAGCGGGGCTTGGCCTGCGAATGCACGCACATGCGCCACCATGGCGCTGCTGGGTTGTAAGTACATTTGCCGACGGCTAACCCCCGCGCCTGTGGTTCGGGCAATGCGCGCAAAAAAGGCCGCATGCTGAAACAAGACCCCCAGGCTGTCCATCACGGGCACATCGCCTTGGGCTTGCAAGCGACCACGGCGCACCAAAAACTCATTGAGCACCCCATCGGCAGGAATGATGATGTCTGCCCCTTGGGCAATCATGTGCGCGCAAGCCGTTTCAAAGCGCGCATCAATGGCTTGCGCGAGTTGCTCATCGGCCTCCAACGAAAACTCGTCAATCGCGGGCTCCAAAGCAATCGCACCGGCAAAGCGCCGCTCCAATCCGTAGGCATGCATCATGTCGGAGTAATCTGCCGATTGATCCGCACACAGGGTGACCAATCCAAATTTGCGGCCCAATGAGCAGGCCACCAAGGCGCAGGTTTCGCCCAAGCCCAACACCGGTATGTTGACCAAGGAACGCGCAGCGCGCAAAGCCGGATCGAAAAAGCAACCGATGGCCACCGCGTCATAGCCCTGGCTTTGGGCCACCATGGCGGCATCACAAACCTGCATCTCCAACGCAGCCGCTACGTAACGGTGTTTGATGGCATCGATGGGTGCGCACCCGGGCGCATACGTTCCGGGGCGCAGGCCATGGATGGTCACGCTGGCATCGGCGCCCATGACCTTGGCCGCGTGTTCGGTCAGCGTTTTTCGATACAAAGGCATGACCGTCAGGTCGGTGAAGCTTTGGTGCCAAATGCGCATGATGAACTTTCAAGTTTGCAGAAAAAACCGACTCGCGTGGCGAGAAATTTCGCTGGCAAAGGCCTCGGTGGCATCAAAACCAGCGTTTTGCAAAGTGACCAGTTCACCCCGCTTGAGCAACTTCATTATCTTGGGGCCTTGGGCACCCAAATGGGCCTCTTGGGGCACGCAGCATTCCATCACCTGTGTGGGTGACTTGATGCGCCGCAAGGTGGCGGTGAAATCGAAATCAAAATTCATGCTGTACACCTGGGCAATGTGGTTGCGGCATTGAATCATCTCGATCATGAGTGCTTCTTGGCCACGCAATGCCTCGGGGGTGATGCGCCGGCCCGTCATGATCGTGGGGTTCCACCACACTTGGGCCAGCCCACTGAAGTCAGCCGCCCAATTGCGCAGCAGGTGCGACCCATCTGGGTTGGCTTGATAGGTGCCCATGTGTTTGCGCACCACCTCCATGATGGCCGCATTGCGGTCTTTGCGCGATACCACCAAACTGTGGGTCATGCCAATCAGCACGGCTTTGTCAATGCGCTTGGGGTAAGCCGCTGCCATGGCTGCAGCGATTTTGTTGCCGGTGTGAAAGCCCAGCACATGGGTTCGCTCAATACCCATCTCATCCAAAAAGTCGACCATGCTGCGGGCCAAATCTTCGATGCGGGTCCCGGCTGCAGGTGCGTCTGACATGCCAAAACCCAAGGTGTCTGGTGCAAAGCAGTTGAACTTGTTGCCCATTTTGCGCATCAGCGGTGCAAAGCTCCAGGCCGATCGCGGGGTCTCGTGCAGCATCAGCAGGGGCAGGCCACGTCCATGGTTGTAAAAATGAATTTGCCCTTGCGGTGTGTTGGCATATCCCCGTTTCATGCGCCATCTCCTGTGTGGTTGTAATCGGATTCAAGCTTGGGGTGCGAATCCGCCAAAGCGCCTCGAAAAACCGCAGTTCACCCAGTGAAAGTCACTGTACCATGGGGTCATCCTAGGAGGACATATGGACAAGACCGCGTCATTGAACGAGCGTCAAACAGTGGCCGCTCACGCCCAAACGCTGTTTGCCTGGGCTGCGCAAGCTTGTGCCACCCCCTTGCCCCCCCAAATACGGCGACGGGCCGCAACCATCCTGGCCGATGACGTGGGGGCCATGGTGGCGGGTTCGCTGGAGCCACAAGTGGCCAAGGCTTGTCAAACCTTTGTTCGCACCAGCTCCGCCGCCCAAGAAGCTACTATCTTCGCCCCTGGCGCGGCCGTGGTGGACCGCTATGCCGCTGCCTGTGCCAATGGAATGTCCATCACCTGGTGCGAACTCGATGAAGGCTTTCGCAATGCCTCCTGTCACGCTGGGGCCTACACCTTGCCAGCCTTATTGGCCGAAGCCCAGGCCTGTAATGCCAGTGTGGAGCAAGTGCTGCGGGCGGTTGCGGTGGCTTATGAGGTGACCACACGGTTTGCCCTGACCTATCCCTTCCCCAGTTTCTATGTCCATCCCCATGCAGCATTTGCGGCCTTGGGGGCCGCTGTGGCCGTGTCTTTGGTGCGTGGGCATGACGCACAACTCATGCAAGACAGTGTCACCGCCGCAGCCTCCATGACCTTTGCAGGCCCGTTTGACACGGCGGTCGAAGGCTCTTTGGTGCGCAATGCATGGACATCGGCCGGCGCATGGGTGGGCATGCGGGCGGCTGATTGGGCACAAGCGGGCATAGGTGGTGGCATCCACACCCCCTATGACGTGTTTGCCACCAATCTGCGAACCCGTTGCCTGCCCGATCAACTCGTTGCGGGATTGGGTGAGCGTTGGTCGGTCAGCAATGGTTACCACAAAATATTTGCATGTTGCAATTACGCCCATGCAGCGGTGGAGGCTTCGCTGAGTTTGCGCGCGCAACTGGGTCAGCGCACACCCGCAGACATTGCCGAAATTTGCGTGGAAGCCGGACCTGCCGGATTGTCTTTGTCCACTGTTGCGCCGCAGACCGTGTTGGCTGCCAAGTTTTCCATGCCGCATGCGGTGGCAGCGACCACCTTGCGCGGCACCGGCGGGGCTGCATCTTTCACCTTTGACACCTTGAATGACCCGGCCATTGCCGCATTGCGCAGGCGTGTCAAATTGGCCGCTTATGCCGGTGCCGGACCACCGCCGCGCGATCGCCCGGCACGTGTCACTTGGACCTTCCAAGATGGTGAGCAATGCTCGGCCACCGTTGAGAACCCTCGGGGTGGCGCAGATCAACCGTTTGATGAACCCACGTTGTTGACGAAATTGGCCGAAAACATTGGCGATGTGTTGCCGCAAGCGCCTGCTTGGCTGGCCTGCTTGATCGAAGGTGACGAGGCCTTGATGGCGCAGGGTTGGCGCGAGGCCATGGCCCACATCACCCAAGGCGCACGCCCATGAGCGCCTTGCGCCAATGGGTGAGCGCCTTGCGCGCCTGTGCGGCGCAGCCTTTGCCCGCGTCAGTGGCGCATGCAGCGCGTTTGCATTTTTTGGATGCCTTGGGGGTGGGATTGGCTGCTGTCCGCACCCAGGTGGGTGCACCCTACCGAACCATGGGCCAGCAATTGGCCTTGGGCGGGCCTTGTACGGTGCTGGGCCAAGCCATGGGCGCAGCGCCGGCCGATGCGGCTTTGGTCAATGGCGGCTTGATGCACAGCCTGGAGTTTGATGACACGCACACCGGTTCCATCATCCATGGCAGTTCGGTGATGGCCCCAGCGGCATTGGCCATGGCGCAAGCGCGCAACAGCTCGGGCGCTGCCATGCTGGGGGCTTATGTGCGTGGTTGGGAGGTACTGGCCCGCATGGGCTTGGCCGCACCGGGTGCTTTTCATGCGCAGGGCTTTCAGGCCAGTTCGGTGGGCGGCACGCTGGCTGCAGCCTGGGTGGGCGCTGAGTTGGCGGGCTTGTCCGAGGACCAAGCAGTGGCGGCCATGGGCATCGCTTTGAGCCAGTCCAGTGGCGTGATGGAATTCGTCAGCAATGGATCATCGGTCAAATCTTTGCACCCTGGGTGGGCTGCCCATTCGGGTTTGATGGCGGTGCAATTGGCCCAAGCCGGCATGACCGGCCCGGAGACAGCCCTCGATGGCCGCTGGGGTTTGTTTGCCCAGTTTGCCCATGACCCCAGCGCGGCTGCGCGCTTTGCCCACTCGCTAGGCGATTTGGGCCAGCGTTGGCACATGCCCGATGCGGCCATCAAGTTTCACCCCTGTT
>RFNL01000026.1 GCA_009927195.1 Betaproteobacteria bacterium
CGATGTGGCCCAAGGCCTGGATTACGTGGGTGTGTTGTGCGTGGAGTTTTTTGTGCTGCATCCGGCCACACCGGGTGGCCCGCCCAGCTTGGTGGTCAACGAATCGCGCCGCGCCCGCACAACAGCGGGCACCACAGCATCGACAGCTGCGATGTGTCGCAATTTGACTTGCAGGTGCGTTGCATGGCGGGCTTGCCTTTGGTGCAGCCGCGTGCTCACAGCGCGGCGGTCATGCTCAATCTGTTGGGCGATTTGTGGTGGCCAGCCGCCGACAGCGGCAGCACGGCGCCAGGTACTGCCCCCGCGCAAGCACCCGATTGGGCGGCTGTGATGGCACTGCCTGGCGTGCACCTTCACTGTTATGGCAAAACCCAGGCCCGCCCAGGCCGCAAGATGGGTCACCTGACCTGCACCGCCGCCACCTTGGTGCAAGCGCGGGCACTGGCGCGGCAAGCGGCACAATGCCTGGGCATGCCCGCATGGTGAGACACCCATGATCCTCCCCGGCACCGACCCCCAGGCGCTGGCCCAAGCCGCCCAATGTTTGCGGGATGGCGGTTTGGTGGGTATGCCCACCGAGACGGTTTATGGTTTGGCGGCCGATGCCTGCCAACCGGGGGCTGTGGCCCAGATTTTTCAATCCAAAGGACGGCCCAGCGACCACCCCCTGATCGTGCATGTGGTGGGCGTGGAGCAGGTGGGTTTTTGGGTCAGCGAAGTGCCCGACTTTGCGCGCCGCTTGATGGCGGCTTTTTGGCCTGGCCCTTTGACACTGATCTTGCTGCGCCGCGCAGGGGTGGCCGAACAAGCGGCTGGCGGCCAGGCCACGCTGGGTTTGCGCTGCCCCTCGCACCCGGTGGCCCAGGCCTTGTTGCAACAGGCGTTGGCCTTGGGTGTGCGCGGGGTGGCCGCGCCCAGCGCCAACCGGTTTGGCCGCGTCAGCCCCACCACCGCTGCCCATGTGGTGCAAGAGTTGGGCCATGATTTGCTGGTTCTCGATGGCGGGGCCTGTGCCGTGGGCATCGAGTCCACCATCGTCGACTGCAGCCGGGGCATGCCAGCTTTGCTGCGCCCAGGCATGCTGCCCATGCAAGCCCTGAGCGCGGCGGCCGGACAAACCGTTTGGCCCATGGGCTCAGCGGCACAGGCAGCGCATGACTTGTCTGGCGCAAGCGTGCACGGGCTATCCCATGCCATGCCAGCACCCAAGGTCTCGGGCACCTTGGCCGCGCATTACGCACCCCGCGCCACCGTGCGCTTGCTCAGCCTTGCGCAAATGTGGGACCGGCACCATGCACGCTCCCTGCCCCCCGGGTCAAGTTGCGCGGTTTGGTCGCGTCAGCCCATTGCGGGCCCTGGTCTGCAACACCATCCCATGCCCTCAGACCCTGCCTTGGCCGCCCAGGTTTTATTCGCCTGTTTGCGCCAATGGGATGATGATGGGGTGGCAGAAATATGGGTCGAGCCGCCGCCTTGCGACCCGGCTTGGGACGGCGTGCGCGACCGCTTGCAACGCGCCGCCGCCGCCGCGCCAGTGCAGCAGCTCGACAGTCGTTAAACTCAGGGTCTGTCCCTGACCTGATACATCCACATGCCACAAATGAACCGATCAACCCGCTTATTGGCCATGGCCGCCTTGGTGGCTGGCACGCTCAGCTTGTTGGCTTGCGGATCGGCCAGCACCTACGACCCCATCACCCCCAGCCGCATCGTCGCATTTGGCGATGGTTTGGTCGATGTGGGGCAGGCGGGTCGCACGGTGACTGTCAAAAACAGCAGTGGCACGGACGTGACGTTTGCTTACCGTTTCACCGTGAACTCAGGCACCACCAGCAATACCTCGTCCACTTTTATTGAAGCCCTGGCCAGCTATTTTGGTTTTGCATCGGTCGTATATCCTTCCTCCAATACCCGCCTGCCCGGATCGGGGGCTTACAGTTATGGCGAGTTTGGAGCTTTGGTGTCGGGTGCTGCAGGCACCAAAGATGCGCGTGGTTGCATCAAAGATCCCCAAAATGCAAGCACGGCTTACTGTGCCTACAGCTTGCAAGCTCAAATCGATTTATTTTTGGCCCAAGGGGCGCCCTCAGCCAACGA
>RFNL01000025.1 GCA_009927195.1 Betaproteobacteria bacterium
GAAAAAATCGACATGCTCGACTTCGCCGAGTTTGTCGCCATCAACAAATTCGACCGCAAAGGCGCGGCCGATGCTTTGCGCGATGTGGCCAAGCAAGTGCAACGCAACCGCGAAGCCTGGGGCACGCCCGCCGAGCAAATGCCGGTGTTTGGCACCATGGCAGCGCACTTCAATGATGACGGCGTGACCGCGCTCTACCAAGCCATGAAGCCGCGCCTGCAAGCCCTGGGCCTGCCCCTGTCCACCGGTTTGCTGCCCAGCGTGGCGGTGCGCCACAGTTCACACCAAAACCCCATCGTGCCCGGTGCGCGCAGCCGTTATCTGGCCGAAATCAGCGACAGCGTGCGCGGCTACAAACGCCGCGCCCGAGCGCAAGCCCAACTGGCGCGCGAAATCCAGCAACTCCAAGCTGCGGCCCAAATGTTGGCCGAGGGAAAACAGGGTCGCGCCAAGGCCAGCGAAGCCGCCCACGACCTGGCCGCTCAGCGATTGAATCACCTGGGTGCCAACGAAAGCGCCTTGTTGGCCGACTGGCCCCAATTGCAACAAGCGTACGCCGGTGACGAACTGGTGGTGAAGGTGCGCGACAAAGAAATCCGCACCGCTCTGGTCACCCCATCTTTGAGTGGCACCAAGGTGCGCAAAGTCGCGCTGCCCCACTACCACGACCATGGCGACATCTTGCAATGGCTGATGCTCGACAACGTGCCGGGGCGCTATCCCTACACCGCCGGCACCTTCGCGTTCAAACGCGAAAACGAAGACCCGACCCGCATGTTCGCTGGTGAGGGTGACGCTTTTCGCACCAACCGCCGCTTCAAGTTATTGAGCGAGGGCATGCCGGCCAAGCGCTTGAGCACGGCATTCGATTCGGTCACGCTGTACGGCAACGACCCCGACTTGCGACCTGACATTTACGGCAAGGTGGGCAACTCAGGCGTCAGCATCGCCACCTTGGACGACATGAAGGCCCTCTATGACGGCTTTGACCTGTGCTCGCCCAGCACCAGCGTGTCCATGACCATCAACGGCCCCGCACCCACGATTTTGGCGATGTTCATGAACACCGCCATCGACCAAAACCTGGACAAGTTTCGCGCCGAGAAAGGCCGTGAACCCTCGGCCCAAGAAGCGGCGGACATCCGCGCTTGGGTGATGCAAAACGTGCGCGGCACCGTGCAAGCCGATATCTTGAAAGAAGACCAGGGCCAAAACACCTGCTTGTTCAGCACCGAGTTCTCGCTCAAGGTGATGGGCGACATCGCGCAGTATTTCGTCGAGCACCAGGTGCGCAACTTCTACAGCGTGTCGATCAGCGGCTATCACATCGCCGAAGCGGGTGCGAATCCGATCAGCCAACTGGCCTTCACCCTCTCCAACGGCTTCACCTTCGTGGAAGCG
>RFNL01000075.1 GCA_009927195.1 Betaproteobacteria bacterium
GGTTTGGGCGTGATCGGACCCAATGGTGCTGGCAAAACCACCACTTTGCGCATGTGTCTGGGGTTGACCACCCCCGACAGCGGTCGCATCCAGGCCTTTGGCATGGACATGCCCGCCGATGAACTGGCCATCAAGTCGCGCCTGGGCGTGGTCAGCCAATTTGACTCGCTGGACCCCGACTTCACCTGCGCCGAAAACCTGTTGGTGTTTGGTCGCTACTTTGGTTTGCCCGATGCCACCATCCGCGCGCGCATTCCGCAACTGCTGGAATTTGCCGCCTTGGGCCACAAAGCCGATGCCAAACCCGGCGAACTCTCGGGCGGCATGAAGCGGCGGTTGAGTTTGGCGCGTGCCCTCATCAACGACCCGGACTTGCTGATGCTGGACGAACCCACCACTGGCCTGGACCCCCAGGCGCGCCATTTGATGTGGGAGCGCTTACAGCAATTGCTGGCCCAGGGCAAGTCGATTTTGCTCACCACCCACTTCATGGACGAGGCCGAGCGCTTGTGCGACCGCTTGTTGGTGCTCGACCATGGCCGGGTGATTGCACAGGGAAAACCACGAGAATTGATCGCCCAGCACTTGGAGCGCGATGTGATCGAAGTGTTTGGCTCGGGCGCACTGGCCCTGATCGACAGCCCCATGGCGCGCATGGCCCAGCGGGTCGAGCGCAGCGGTGAAACCCTGTTCTTCTACACCGACGATGCCCCCGCCTTGTTGGCGCCATTGGCCTTGCTAAATGGCTTGCGCAGCTTGCACCGGCCCGCCAACTTGGAGGACCTGTTTCTCAAGCTGACCGGTCGTCAAATTCGAGAGGCGAGTTGATATGCCCATGCGTTGGTGGCCCGTGTTTTTGCGCAATTTGCTGGTCTGGCGCAAGTTGGCCTTGCCCAGCTTGGTGGGCAATATTGCCGAGCCCCTGATGTGGCTGGTGGCTTTCGGTTATGGCATGGGCAGCTTGGTCGGACAGGTGCAGGTCGATGGCCAAAGCGTGCCTTATTTGCTGTTTTTGGCCAGCGGCTCGATTTGCATGAGCGCCATGAATGCCGCCACCTTCGAGGCCTTGTATTCGGCGTTTTCTCGCATGCACGTGCAAAAAACCTGGGACGGCATCCTCAACGCACCGGTTCGGCTCGATGATGTGGTGCTGGCCGAAATGCTGTGGGCTGCGTTCAAATCCTTGTTCACCGTCAGCGCCATCTTGTGCGTGATGCTGGCCTTGGGCATCAGCCACAGCCCCAAGCTGGTGCTGGCCTGGCCGGTCTTGCTGTGCGCTGGCATCACCTTCAGCTGCATGGCCTTGGTGTTCAATGCCATGGCCAAAGGCTATGATTTTTTCACCTACTACTTCACCCTGTTTCTCACCCCCATGATGTTTTTGAGCGGGGTATTTTTCCCGCTCGATCAACTGCCCGAGTGGGTGCGCCTGTTGGCCGCTTGGTTGCCCCTGACCCAAGTGGTGGAGTTGGTGCGGCCCCTGTTCATGGACACCTGGCCCACCCACCCTTTGCGACACTTGACTGTGCTGGCCATCTATGCGGGCATTTCATTTCAGCTTGCCTTGGTGCTGACCCGGCGGCGATTTGCCCGCTGATCGATTGCAACCCGCTGTTGGAGAAGACCATGTCAGACCATTCCCAAGGCCGCATCGAGTGTGAGGTGCGAGGCCCAGTCTTGTTGATCGGTATCGACCGTGTGGCCAAGCGCAACGGTTTCACGCCCGTGATGTTGCGCGAACTCAGCGCCGCCTACACCCGCTTGGAAGACGACGCTACGTTGCGCGTGGGCGTGTTGCATGCCTTTGGGGATCACTTCACCGCGGGCCTGGATTTGCCCAGCATGGCCGAGTCCATGCAGCGCGGTGAGCGCATGAGCCCCGATGGATGGGTCGATCCGCTGGACCTGGGTCACCCCGAACTGCGCCGGCGCAGCAAACCCATGGTGGTGGCGGTGCAAGGCATCACCTTCACCCTGGGCGTGGAGTTGATGCTGGCCGCTGACATGGTGGTGGCCGCCGACAACTGCCGGTTTTCACAACTGGA
>RFNL01000410.1 GCA_009927195.1 Betaproteobacteria bacterium
GCCAATGCGGCACGACACGTCAATGCCCAGCACCAATGCGTCGATGATCTGGCGGCCCGAAAAATGCCGGTGCTCGGCCAGGGCAAGCAAAGCCGAGGCCACCGGTCCGGCCGGATGGATGATGGTTTTGAGGTGGGTGTCGTCAAAGTCAAAGGTGTGCGAGGAAATCCCATTGATCAAGGCGGCCGCGCCCATGTCAACCCGTTCGCTGCGCCCGAGCAAACTGGCCTGCGGGGCCGGATCAAAAGCTTGCATTGCGGCCAGCGCCGATTGCACGCTCTCGTGTTGGGCTGCGCCAATGGCGCAACCCACCCAATTGAGCCAGGTGCGCAGGGCTTCGTGTTCGACCGCATCGCTCCAACCGCGCGAGGGGTGGTTGGCCACATGGCGGGCCAAGATATCGGTCACGGCTGGGGCGTGGTGGTCGGCGCTGACCTGGGTGTTGCGGGCCATCACAAAATCCTTATGGGGTGGAAAAAAAACAAGGGGTGGGGGGCAGCCATCGGCAAGCCACTCAATCGACTTCGATGCGTCGCTCTCTGGCCACTTGGGTCCAGCGGGCAATGTCTTGTCGGATGTATTGGCCAAAGGCATCGCTGCCCATGGGCATGGGTTGGATGGCTTCGGCCGATAAGCGTTCTTTGAGTTCGGGGTTGTTGATCGCCTTGTTGATTTCTTCGTTCAAGCGGGCAATGATTTTTTCGGGCAGCTTGGCCGGTCCGACGATGCCATACCACTGCACACCGTCAAACCCGACATAGCCGAGTTCGGCAAAAGTGGGCACATCGGGGATCAGGGGGTGGCGCTTGAGGCCCGTCACCGCCAGCGGTCGCACTTTGCCCGATTTGATGTGGGGCAAGGCCGCGGCCAAGCCCGGGAACAAGGCCTGGGTTTGGCCACCCATCAAATCGGTGAAGGCCGGTCCGATGCCGCGGTAAGGCGCGTGCACACTGAAGAACTGCGCTTGCAGTTTGAACTGCTCCATCGCCAAATGGGTCAGCGTGCCTTGACCGGCCGAGCCGTAGCTCAAACCCGTCGGGTTTTTTTGGGCATGGGCCACAAAAGCCTTGAGGTCGTTGACCGGCACGCCCGGGTAGACCACCAGCACATTGGGCGTGCCACCCACCATGGCGATCGGGCTGAAGTCTTTCACCGCGTCATAGGGCAGTTTGCGTACCGCAGGGTTGGTGCCATGGGTGCCCACATAGGCCAATAACAGGGTGTAGCCATCGGCTGCGGCGCGGGCCACGTTGGCTGACGCAATGGCACCACCGCCACCGCTTTGGTTGTCAACCACAAAGGATTGGCCCATGGCCTTGGTCAAACGCTCGGCCACTGTGCGTGCGATCAGGTCCACGCCACCCCCAGGGGCCACAGGCGCGATGATTTTCACCGTCTTGTTCGGGTAGTCGCCGCTTTGCGCCCAACCAACGGTCAAACCCATGGCGCAGATGAGGGTGGCCGTGGCAAAACGCCAGCGGCGCACGGTGGGGGTGAGAGCGGGCAAGGTAAGGGGTAGTGTGGCCATCAGTCGAGCTTGATATTGGCTTGCTTGATCGCCACCGACCAACTGGCGATGTCGGCATCGAGCAACTTCGTGGTGTCGCCCGGGCTGAGGTAACGCACCTCGATGCCGGCTTGTTCCGCACGCTGGCGCGTCTCAGGCATCTCCATGC
>RFNL01000262.1 GCA_009927195.1 Betaproteobacteria bacterium
CTCTAACATCAAACCCAAGGCCTCCAGATCGCGATTGACCGCCTTGCGCGCTTCAAATCGATCCATGCCTTGATAAGCCGACGGACCGTTTTCGTTCACTTTGGCATCCAAGGTGAAGATGGTGATCAGGGGCAAGTCATGTCGCTGGGCACAGGCGTAATCGTTGAAGTCGTGGGCGCCGGTGATCTTGACGCAGCCCGAACCGAATTCGCGGTCGACAAATTCGTCAGCAATGATGGGGATTTGACGGTTGCACAACGGCAGATCCACCAACTGGCCCACCAAGTGTTGGTAGCGTTCGTCGTCGGGGTGTACCGCCAACGCACCATCGGCCATCATGGTTTCAGGGCGGGTGGTGGCAATCGTCATGCCCTTTTGGAGCACTCCATCGATGGTTTGCGGCCCATTGGAAAACGGATAGCAGATGTAATGCATCTTGCCCTCGGACTCGGTGCTCTCCACTTCCAAGTCAGACACGGCGCTCATCAGCACAGGATCCCAATTGACCAGGCGTTTGCCCCGGTAAATCAATCCCTGCTGGTAGAGCTTCACAAAGGTGTCGGTGACCACGGGTGATAGTTGGTCGTCCATGGTGAAGTACTCGCGCGACCAGTCCACGCTGTCGCCCATGCGGCGCATTTGTTGGGTGATGGTGTTGCCCGATTGCTCTTTCCACTCCCATACCTTGCTGATGAAGTTTTTGCGGGCTTCCTCGGGTGTGGGGCCCAGGTCATGGCGGCTGATGCCTTGGCCTTGCAACTGTCGCTCGACCACGATTTGGGTCGCGATGCCGGCATGGTCCGTGCCTGGAATCCAGACCGTGTTGTAACCGCGCATGCGGTGGTAACGCGTCAGACTGTCCATGATGGTCTGATTGAAGGCATGCCCCATGTGCAAGGTGCCCGTCACATTGGGGGGCGGCAACTGAACAGCAAAAGCCGGTTGACCCGTGTGGGGCTGTCCGGTGCCACGGAACCCTGCCTTGCCGTAACCGCGTCGTTCCCATTCTGGGCCCCAATGGGCCTCCAAAGCGGCAGGTTCAAAGGATTTGGACAGGCTGTCTAAGCCGGGTTGCGCGAGGGCGTTGCTCATGGGGGAATGGGGTTCACGAACCGGCTGGGTCGTGTGGCGGTACTTCAACAAAAGAACCGCATTTTAGCGAGGCCCTGCCTGTTCAGGCGGTGGCTTCTTGCTGGGCGATTTGGCGCAAGGCCTGCTCAAACACATCGGCCGGTTGACCGCCAGAGATCAGGTGTTTTTGATTGATGATGACCGCAGGCACTGAGCGAATACCCGCTTGCATGTAGTACTGCTGAGCGTCGCGCACATCTTGTGCAAAGGCATCGCTGTTCAAAATGCTTCGGGCTTGTTCGACATCAAGACAGGCTTCTTGCACCGCAGCCAACATCACCTCATGGTCTTCGATCGCTTCGGCCCGGCCTTGGTAAGAGGCCAAAAAAGCTTTTTTCAACGCATGTTGGTCACCTTTGCGCCCGGTTTGACCGGCCCAATGCAATAAGCGGTGGGCATCGAAGGTGTTGTAGACCCGGCCACGGCCATCCGGGTGGAAATCAAAGCCAACTTCTTTGCCGCGCTGGGTGATCATGGCCCGGATCTGGGCTTGCTTTTCAGGGGTGGAGCCGTATTTTTCTGTCAGGTGTTCACCCAAATCCTGTCCGCCAGGCCCCATGTGGGGATTGAGTTCAAAAGGTTGAAAGTGCAATTCGACCTTGATCGCGCCGTCCAGGCGCTGCATGGCCTGCTCCAAGGCACCCAGGCCAACGGCACACCAGGGGCAGGCAATGTCTGAAACAAAATCAATGGTCAGTTCAGTGGTCATGGTTTCTTTCCCGGTTTTGGGTGAGCTTGCGCATCATCCCTGAAAAAAGTATTTTTGTCTGGTCTATCAGGGGGGCCATGCTCATTCAGACATGGCCAATGCTTTGGCCACTGCA
>RFNL01000024.1 GCA_009927195.1 Betaproteobacteria bacterium
CCTCGCTCAATGCAGGCCAGGCCATGCGTTTGAGTTTGAACCTCAACGGCAGCACCAAAACCATCAGTGTTCCAGCGGGCAGCGACACCCCTCAAGGTGTGGTCGATGCCATCAACCAGGCCAACCCGGGTGTCAGCGCACAGTTGGTCTACACCGGCAGCAGCGATGCCAACCCTTACAAGATTTTGATCACCGGTGGCACAGGGACGGTCAATGCCTTCACGCTCACCGACGGCAGCGGCAATTTGAGCTTCACCAACACCCAAACCGCGCAAGACGCGGCCTTCACCATCGACGGTATCGCCTACACCCGCTCCAGCAACACGGTGAGCGACGCCTTGGAAGGCGTGACCTTGAACATGCGTGCGGTGGCCAGCACGAATATCCAGTTGTCGCGTGACACCACCGATCTGACCACCAAGATCAATACCCTGATCACGGCGTACAACGACACGCAAAACCTGTTGAACGAGGCATCCAACCCCAAGTCAACCATGGACATCTATGGGGCCACTTTGGTGGGCGACCCCTTGGTGGGCAGTTTGAAGAACAAACTGCGCAGCATGTTCATGGACAACTCCAATGCTTCGAGCAACGGCATCACTGCATTGCGCGACATTGGTGTGACCATCGATCAAAAAGGTGTGATGTCGGTCGATGCGGTCAAACTCGACACCAAGCTCAAAAGCAATTTCAGCGACGTGGTCACCATGTTCACCGCCAACCGCAGCAACACCAGTGTGTACAGCGTTGAAAAAATCGCGCTGGCCAATGATGCGGTGCGCAGCTTGGACAAAATGCTGCGAACCACGGGTGACTTGTCCTATCAGACCAGAAATGCCAACACCCAAATCACCAAATACAAAGATGATTTGGACAAACTCAATACACGGATGGAGTCTTTGCTGGCGCGCTACAACAAGCAATTTGCCGCCATGGACAGCATGGTGGGCTCGAGCAACTCCATGAAAACCAGCCTCAAGAGCAGCTTTGATGGCATGATGGCCTCTTACAAGGCTTAATTTTTAAAACTTATTGATTTATTTATTGGCTATTTCCGCTATTTTTCGAAAAATAGGAAATATCTGCTCAAGTTATAGCGATTGCTGACGAACCCTTCAGTGGCCCATATGGTTTGTGGGTTGTATTTACGGGAATGGACTCGGCCATGTCAATCGATATTTCCAAAACGACACAAGCACCTGTGCCCGCAGTGGCCAGCCATGCAGCTGCGAAAACGGCTGGTGATGTCGCGCCCGTTGTACAAGCACGCAAGCCTGTGGAGATGAGTATCGACCCAGCGCAAAACGAAAAGGCCATGCGCGAAGCGATTGCACAAATCAACCAACAAATGGCCGATCACAAACAGCACTTGGATTTTAGCCATGACAGCTCCATCCATGGCCCAGTGATTGTGGTCACCAACAGCTTGACCGGTGAAGTGATTCGCAAGATTCCTACCGAAGAAGTGATTCGCGTGGCCCACAGCATCGATGCGCTCAAAGGCGTTTTGTACTCCACAAAAATTTAAAAGGGTTGTTAAAGAAAGTCAAGAGCCGCCGAATCATCAAGTAACAGAAAGAACAAAGTGACTTTCTGTCGAAGCGATGAAGAAAGCGAATTCAAAGCTGAACTTCAACAGAAGCATCACTTGAGACTTTTTAAACTTTTTTTGGAGTAGACGATGAGCACTGTGATCAACACCAACATCAAGTCTTTGATGGCAGCCAACGCCCTGACGGTGAATGGGAGAAACATGCGCAACACCATGCAAAGCCTGTCGACAGGCAGCCGCATCAACGGCGCAGCAGACGACGCTGCTGGCCTGTCGATCCGCGAGAACATGACCGCACAGATCAAAGGCTTGAACGCCGCTGTGCGCAACGCCAACGATGCCATCTCTATGCTGCAAACGGCTGATGGTGCGATGGAAGAACAAACCGTGATGATGCAGCGCATGCGTGAACTCGGCGTGCTGGCACAAAACGACACTTACTCGTCCGCCCAGCGCACGGCCATGCAAGATGAGTTCAGCGCCTTGCGCGATGAAATCGATCGCATTGGTACCGACACCCAGTGGAACAACTTTGACCTGTTGACCGGCGACGGCGGCAACATGGGCGGTGCCAGCACCTTCTCATTCCAAGTCGGAGCCAACTCGTCACAAACGATTGAAGTGGTGATTGGCAAGCAAACCACTGCGGACCAGTTCTCAGGCATTGCATCTTCCACCGTGGCTTCAGCAGCCTCTGCGGCCAGCGCAGTATCTGCCTTGGACACAGCGATTGCCACTTTGGCGGCGAACCGCTCGGTGATTGGTGCGGGCATCAACCGGTTGACACACGCTGCAGACAATGCGGCCAATATTGCACAAAACGTGACCGAGTCGCGCAGCCGAGTGACCGACACCGATTACGCCGCTGCCACCAGCGAGTTGGCACGCACGCAGATCATTCAGCAGGCCGCCACCGCCATCATGGCGCAGGCCAACCAGCAGCCCCAAGCCGTCTTGTCGCTGTTGAA
>RFNL01000023.1 GCA_009927195.1 Betaproteobacteria bacterium
GTCCAGCAGCAATTCGATGGCGATTTGCACATCTTGTGAACTGCCCAGCACGGCTTTGCCGCCATCCATGGCTTGTTTGTCAATGATCAAAGCCAAGGCTTGGCGCAAGACATGCCGTTTGGCCAGTCCCGACAAACCCGGTGCCAAGTCACCTGGGTTCACGATGCTTTGGTACAAATCCAAAATGCGCTGCGACCAAATGACGTCTATTTGGTTGCTGACAGCCAGGCTGGCGAGCAACAGCACCAAGGGTTTTTCATTGCGAATTCGACAAAAATCAATGAATGCTTTGCTGCACACCACCTCCAGGCCAATCTGGAGCAGGGTGCGCTCCAGCATGGATGACTGACCCGACATCAGGTGTGGCCTGATTTGGTCCACAAAAAGTTGCAGCTGTGATTTGGTGTAAGTGGTCATGGGCCAGCCCATCGTGTGAATACAAGGACACGAGCAATATTGATGCCATTGCATTTGTGGCGTGAAAGGCTGGCAGATTCAAAGCGGGGTGGTTGCAAGCGGCAAGAATTTGCCACTTGGCTGGTGCTTTGGCCCAACATGGGTGAGATGTTGCCGCTGGGCCAGCGTGGAGGTCAAGTTCTTGAACATGGTGTCGATCAAAGAGCACGATGCTTGTTAACTCGGTCACACCAGGATCCATGTTCTACGTCACACCGGGGACCACCCCTGTGAGCGTAGGCGCTGCTTTGGCCATGGCCAAGCAATATCCAAAGACCAAGTTCACCATCAGCGACACCAGCGAGAACTTGTCCAAAAATTTGGATGCGCTGCTCAAAATTAGAAACAACATCACCAGCATCAGCCAAACTTCTGCCAGTGATGCGATGGTTCTGACGGCCACCCAGTTGGCCAAAAACGCCAGTGTGCTGGCGAAAATCACCACCAACTACCAATTGGATGTCAAGCAGGTGGTGGCCGCCAATGCCGCCACCTTGGCCAATAACGACCATGTGGTCAGCATGGACGTGCTCGACAGCAGCGCCAATATTGCATTGAACCTGGATGCCTTGCAGGCCAATACAAAAATCGGCAGCATCACCCAACAAGGACGCACCGCCCCAATGGCCATCACCGCTGACAAAATGGTCAGCAATGCCACAACGCTTGGCAAAATCACGGGCTTTTACAACCTGGCTGTGACCGGTGCCAACGTGACGCAAGCGCTGTCATACGCATCGGACATGCGGGTCAAGTCCGTCGCCATCGTCGATGGCAGTGCCGCCATTGCCAGCAACTTGGATGGCCTGGCCGACCTGGGTTTGCGCATCAAAGAAATACGCACCGACCAAACCGACGCATTGCAGGTCAGCGCTGCGCAGGTGAAAAAAGATGCTTTTGTCATCGGAAAAATTTACAGCAACTACCAATTGGCGGTGGTGGATGCCTCGGCTGCTGAATCTGCGGTTTTGACCAAAAATAAAAAAGTGGTCTCGATTGACATCGTCGACAGCGGTGTGAACATCGTGAAAAACCTGCCCCTCTTGAAGAAGTTGGGCACTGAATTGACCAGCGTTGAGATCAGCGATCCAGACAATTCGGTCAGCCTCACCGCTGCCCAATGGAGCATGAACGAGTCGGTGGTCAACAAGTTCAAGGCGGGTTATAAGTTGGCGGTGACCCAAGTGGGCGCGGCCTATGCCCAAGCCATGGCAGACAACGCGGTGGTCGACAGCATTGCGGTGAGCGATAGCAGCAGCAATATCGCCTCAACCATCGATGCTTTGCAGGCCAATACCAAATTGGTCAGCGTCACCCAAGTGGGCCCCACCAACCCATTGGCCATCACGGCAACACAGCTGGCCAATGATGGTGATTTGCTCAACAAGCTGACGGGCAGCTACAGCTTATCGGTCAGTCAAGTGGCAGCGGCAGATGCCAACACCCTGGCTGCCAATGCCAAAGTGGTGTCCATTGCCGTGGCCGACACCGCGGATGGTGTGGATGGCAATTTGAATGATCTGTATGCCTTGGGTAAAAAGTTGAGCAGCATCCAGCTGACCGATACGGGTGGCACGATC
>RFNL01000302.1 GCA_009927195.1 Betaproteobacteria bacterium
ACATCAGAGCGAACATAGTTGGTCCAGGTCACATCAAAGCCATACCAAGCAATCAAACCGCAGACCAACACACAGCCCAGACCTACGGCAAAGGTCATGACCCGTCGAAAACGCTCGCCCACCGACATGAGAAAAATTTCAACATAGACATGGCCTTTTTCGCGCACCAACCAAGGTGCGCCCAAACAAGGCACCATGAGCAAGGCGTATTCAGTAAAAGTGAACAAATGGGCCGAGCTTTGAAAACCCAAATTGCGCACGATGACATCGACACAAATGCTCAGCATCATGCCGGCCATGAGGAATCCGGCCAACCAAGCCATGGCATTGACCAGCCAGGTATAGGCTCGGCTCATATCGGTTCCGTGCTAAAGATCAAGGTGGCAGGCAAAAAAGGGGCAAGCCCCCAATCACTTCACCGGTGAGAACAGGTTTCTGAATCTGCTGACATCATCTGATGCGCCAATTTTGGTCAAGCGCTCGCGCATGCGGTCGTAGCTGGCATTGCGCGCCTCTTCGCCAAATTTAGCGGCGGCGGCAGCACCCAAGGAAACACCCTTCATACCGCGCTTTTCCAGTTCAGCGAACTCGCGGTTGCGCAACTCACGCAATTCCTTCATGGATGAAATTTCGTGTTCGATCATGACCTTTTGCAGGATTTCTTTGGACTTGTCTGACAAAGAATTCCACTTGCGCACATTGATGATGACACCCAAGTCGGTGGTGAAGAATGGGGGATCCAAACGGAACTTGAGAAATTTGTCCCAGTTGGCATCCATCAAGCCGATTTCGGTCCAACCGGTGGCATCCACAGTGCCACGCTCCAAGGCGGTATAGGCCTCGGTGGACGGCAAATTGATGATTTGCGCCTTCAAATAATTGGTGAAGAAGGCGTTGTAAATCGGGTTGCCACGCAACTTAACCCCGGCAATATCAAGGTTGCCATTGGCATCGATTTTGGGCTGCGATTTGAACCACATGTGGAACCGAATCCCACTGTCCATCCAACCCAAATACGTCACACCCATGCGGCGAATGTGGGCATCGTTCAAAGCGGACAAGGCACCCGACTTACGGGCAGTGGGGCCATCTAAGGTGCTGGCGCTGACGGCATCGCATTCGGGGACGCTCCCTGCGTAAAAAGCACAGGGGGTGTAGACCATGTCCACCACCCCATCGCGCACGGCATTGGCTTGCTCAAATTGTCCAATTGCTTCGGGGCCACCGCGCACCTTGATCTCCACAATGCCCTTGCCAGCGGCATTGACCTTGCGAACAAACTCCAAAAAACTTTTGGAATACACCCAAGTGGCTGGAAAAGCATGGACAGCAGACAAGGTATCAACCGCATGCGCGGGCACGGCCCAAGCTGAAACAGACAATAAAAGCGCAGAAAATAACTTTTTAGTATTCATAAGATGACAGGGAAAGGTTGCAGGAGAGTCTTCACCAAGCCGCACATCCTAATGATGTGATCCGTTCTGTGCAAGCCCAGTTTTCCCTACATCCACTTCTCAATGTGATGCCAGTGCATCGGCATAATCAACACGGACGATTCGAACATGGCATTGCCCACATGAAAACCCCAACCCCCGCCGAATGGCCGCCAGCATTGGCCCGATTTGGATTCTTGGGCCGGGAAGAGGTTGCGACTCGACACCACCAGGATTGGAGCGGTTTGCCTGCGACCGCCCCCTGGGGCATTGTTTATCCGCGCAACACCGAAGAGGTAGCTGTCGTGCTGAAGTGGTGCCATGAGAACAAAACACCCTTGGTCACACAAGGCGGTTTGACCGGTTTGGCTGGTGGTGCGCACCCCAGCCCAGATTGCCTGGTTTTGTCGACAGAAAGACTTTGCGGCATTCGCCATGTAGACCCGGTAATGTGCACCCTGACCGCTTGGGCAGGGACCAAGTTGCAAGACATTCAGCACGCGGCTCAAGCAGATGGTTTGTATTTCCCCATTGATCTGGGCGCTCGTGGGTCTTGCACCATTGGCGGCAATCTGGCCACCAATGCGGGCGGCAACAAAGTGATCCGCTACGGCATGACCCGCGAACAGGTGCTGGGACTTGAATGCGTGCTGGCCGATGGCAGCGTGCTGTCGGGCATGAACCAATTGCTCAAGAACAACACAGGCTATGACCTTAAACAGTTGTTCATCGGTTCAGAGGGCACCTTGGGTGTCATTACCCAAGTGGTGTTGCGTTTGCAAGCCAAACCCAGGCACCAACAAAGCGCCATGTGCCGTTGCGAAAATTTTGACCAAGTGCTCGCCACTTTGCAACACTGTCGCAAGCGATTGGGACCAGGCCTTCTGGCCTTTGAAGTCATGTGGCCAGAGTTCATTCAGTGCATGACCGATGGCCTACCTAAGCTGCGTTACCCGTTTGCACAAAAAAATGGATTTCACCTCTTGATCGAGGAAGGACATTTTTCAAACTCGGCTGACAGCGGGAGCTTGACAGCCTGTCTGGGCGAATTGCTGGAGTTCGCAGTGCTGAACGAAGTGGTTATTGCACACAGCGAGCAAGACAACATGGACCTTTGGGCCATCCGGGACAGTGTGGCCGAATACAGCCAGTTCCTGGGGCCTGTGATTGGCTTTGACATTGGCCTACCAGCCTCGACCATGGTGGCAACCACCCAAAACATGGTCGCAGCCATTCGCCAGCAGTGGGCCGATGCCGTGGTGCTGTTTTTCGGCCACATTGGCGACAGCAACCTGCATGTAGTGGTTCATGTTCCAGGGCTCGGCCACGAAGAACAACCCCACCATGCGGTGGAAGCGCTGGTCTATCCATTGGTGGCCCAAGTCAATGGCAGTGTGTCGGCCGAGCATGGGGTCGGCTTGATCAAAAAACCCTATCTGTCTTGCTCGCGCCAGCCGCAAGAAATTGCACTCATGCAGACCATCAAGAACGCGCTCGATCCCCACCACCTGCTCAACCCCGGAAAAATTTTTGACCGTTCCGCATCCTCCGACAAATCGCCGTCCCTACCACCATGAACAGTTCACACAAAATCTGGATCCAAGGGGCCACCGACCGCGTGGCTCATGCGCCCTATATCACCCAATTAGAGGCCCACGTTCAGCGCATCATCGATCCGGCTTTCAGCCACACATTCAACACCACCACACCACCAGCCACCACCACCCACGCGGTGACGGAATTTCGCATGGCCCGCAACTTCATGAAGAACGCCATCAAAGCCCAACAAGAAGGCTACAGCGTGATCGCGATTTCACACTTTCAAGATGCTGGCTTGGCCGAAGTCAAATCCTTGGTCGATATGCCGGTGATTGGTTTGGGCGAGACCACCATGCTGCATGCATGCACCTTGGGCCGTCGCTTTGGTTTGATCACCATCAATCCCGTGTTCATTCCCTGGCACGAGGACCAGGTTATTCGCTACGGCTTATCGCAACGCTGTATCGGCGTGCGAGCTGTCAATTGCAAGGTCAGCGACTTCATGCATGCCTTTGCGACGGAACAAGGTTATACGGAACTCGCGCCCAAATTCCAGCGCGAAGTCAATCACCTGCTGGCGGCAGGCGCAGATGTGATCGTGCCTGCCGGAGGGCTGCCGATGATGATGTTTGGCGGCCGACAAGATCACCGCAGCCTGC
>RFNL01000022.1 GCA_009927195.1 Betaproteobacteria bacterium
GATCAGCAAAACGATGCCGGCAAGCTGAGTAACCTCATTGGTAGAGCCAGATAGATGGGCTATCCCGATGACAACTGCATAGATGGCCAAATTCTGAGCAAGATTGCTGTGGGCTCGAACTGCCCTTTCGCCCCATGGGGAAACACCCAAAAGTTCGGTGTCGCGGTTGTAGAAGATCCACCTGATGCCATTGGGCACAGAACTGCGCGCCACCAGGGGCGGCAAGGTGAGAAGTTCTGTCAGCAAAGCGAGGCTCAATAAAATCCACAGGTCACTGGTCATGATGGGTTCCCTTGGTTGGGGTGGTGGGACTCAGCGGCCTGTTCGATGGTTTCGGCGCAGGCAGCCATGGATCGTTCCCCAACGGAACCGTGCGTTTCACGGTCCAAATGGTTGACTCCTTGATATGGGGCCCGATCTAACTTGCATACAGCAAGTTTAAATTATATCTTGCAAAATGCAAGTTGATGGCCAACATTTGAGTCTTTAATCAAAGGCACTGTGACCTTGACCAACCCCTTCTTCCCTAGACGAGTGCCCTTCAAATCGAAGTGAGTTCGACGGTCACAGTGAATCCGATCGAAACGTCGAATGCAAATTTGAGAAGCTCGGTGGCTTCAAATTTTTTTATGGCGTAATGATTTAATTTGGGCCACTCTGACGCTGCAATTGCCAGGTACAGATGAGCATAGCTCTTCATCTTTGACTTTATATTTTTTCATCAATTTATCCGTTACAGCAAGATAATGCGACGTGCAAATATCCGAGTGCAACGTGGAAATTCTCATCGCCGAAAGACAACCGACAAGCCCTAAATAAGCATAGCCCAATTGTTTTTCATCGAAAATTTTATGCGTCTCAATCAAGTTATTGACACAATCTACGAACTCGTCTGTATCGTGGTGCATCTCTTTTAAACACAGTTGTGACGCTTGTTGCGCCGCTGATTGAACAATTGTTTTTTGTGAATTGGTCAATGCAATACTTGGCTGTGAAGCACACAAAAACATCCCCCCCATCATAAAAATGGGAAGGATGTTTAAATTTAAAAACACCCAGCGCAATTTCTTTCTCCAAAATTAAGGTGAAGCTGTTGCGGAAGTAATTTTTTGAATTCGGGGGGTTGGTGAAGAAACCGGCGATTTGTCTTGGAAATATGAAATCATTGCATCAAGATCAAGTACTTTGGTGTCTACTGCTTGCGTTCCAAGCTTTGCCAAAACGGTGAAGTTATCGCCACCGGTGCCTATGCCCAAGAAGTTATTGGTTGAGACTGTATAGGTCTTGGTTAAATCCAAGCTGACACCGTTGATCTTGACGGTTGAAACAACAACTCTCTTACCAGTGCCTGCAGCCGCGCAATTAGTGGGTATAGGTCCACTGGTCCATGCATTCACAGTGGTATCAAAGGTATAAGTGAGGTTGCTGGAAACTTGTAATAAACGTCCATATTGAAATGTGGCTGGATTGTATTTGGCGGTGCAATTGGGTGCTTCCCATTGCTGCTCCAGCAAACGGATCAACTGAGCACCTGTGATATTGACTTTGGTCAGAGTGTTCATGAAGGGAGCAACTGTGTTGACTTGGCCATAGGTGACAGGGCATGGCGGCGACACTCCAGTGGCACAAGTGAGGTCAGCACGCACACCACCTGGGTTCACCACAGCAAAGTCAGCGCCACCAGGGGTGCCATAAAGGTATGCGTCAGCCATGACACCACCCATCGCTCCTTCCGCAGACTCATCGCGATTGGTGGTTCCAGTAAACAGAGCACGCATGATGTTGCCACTGATTGTTCCGACTTGCTTATTGGCCAATACTTTTGAAACATTGACGTAACTTGTGACCAAGGCATCAACTGTCGAATCTTTGGCAAAAGTCTGAAATGCAGATGGAATGGTCACTCCGGTGTTTTTATCTGCCTGAATCACTGGAACTGTATTGGCGGTCCAACTTGTCACCCCTTTTTTGGGGTCAATGGTGAGATTGATATCCGTGACAGCACCACCATAAAACCCGGTTTGGGTGACCAAATATTTTTTCTTGCTCTTGGCGCCGGTGTAATCACACACATATTCCTGATGGCTGTGTCCACTCACGACTACGTCGACGTTTGAACTTAGCCCATCCAGAATCGTGCCCAAGTCACCGAAACTGACCGGGCAGGTTTTGTCATTGACCGTGGTGGCGGTGGAAACACCGCCTTGGTGGATCAATACTGTCACTGCGTTTACACCTGAATCTTTCAGGGCTTGGGCGTATTTGTTGATGACTTCAATTTCATCCAGAAAGCTTAAGTTGGCCACTGCTGTGGATGACACGAGTGTTGTGGTTCCTTTCAATGTCAGCCCAATAAACCCAACTGAAACTGGGCCGAAACGTTTGATGTAGGTTGCTGGAAACAAAGTCTTGTTGGTACTTGTATCAAGAACATTGGCAGACAAGTACTTGAATTTGGCGCCTGAAAAAGTGGTGCCCGTGCTCGAGTAAGTGCCAGTAGCCACATCCATAAAGCAAGTGTCCACACCAACTTTTCCAAAATCGCCGGTGACTGGGAAGCACCCTCCATTTTGCTTGCGCAAAAGTTCAGTTCTGCCATAGTCGAACTCATGATTACCCACTGAGGTTACTTCCAAACCCAATTGATTGAGAACATCAATGGCGGCTTCATCATGGGTGATCGATGATTCAAAGGGTGAAGCCCCGGTCAAATCACCAGCGCCAACCACAATGCTGTTGGTTGCAGATTGTTTAAGCGTTTTGATGGCCGTTGCCAGATAAGCGGCTCCACCAACGTTTACTTTCACACCTGCACCTCCATTGGGTAGAGTTACTTGACCGCCATTGGTAGAGCTTGGAGATTGAATATTTCCATGAAAATCGTTCATGGCAATAATTTTTACTTGATAAGTTTTGCTTCCTAAAGCATCAAGAAGCTTATCGTAATCGTTGCCGTTGCCAGTTTTTGAAGCGACCAATTGACCCCCGATCAAATTAGTGACCGCGGTTGGCAGGGTCACTCCGTTGTCGGTCAAATTTTTCAGTACAGCGGTCTGCGCATTGGCAATGGTTGCTGTGGTTAACTGAGTTGCTGCGGTGGCATTGAAAGAAGAGAAAAGGGTTGCTGGATCGCTGGAAATTTGGTTAACGATGGCCTCGGTGAGAGGCGTCACATTGGCTGTAACTGTCACCCCATCTCCAGAACCTGCGGCAATTGAATGGTAGGTCACCGATCCGTTGCTGGCCTGAACCAAACATGGCAGTTTTCCAACCACACCTATGCTGTAAAAACCAGACGAATCGGTGGTACCGTCGGCAAAGCCGCCATCAGAACACTTTAGTTTGACCGTGGCGTTGCTCAAAGGAGCACCCACTGCAACGATTCCCTGGACGAACAGCGATGTTTGAACGTTGTAAAAAGGTCCACAAGCCACCAGCAAAGTGAGCAAAGAAGTTGAAAAAATGGAGCAAAAAAGGATTGTTTTTTTATTAATTGGCATGATGAAAATACCTTTTAAGTTAATACTAAGTAAGTATCGTAT
>RFNL01000091.1 GCA_009927195.1 Betaproteobacteria bacterium
GGCAAAGGCTTGTGACACATCGAAAGCAAATGGCCAATGGCTGTCGGGGCGGTGCTCGTAGCTGATGAGCGCGGTGGCGTCGGTTTCATCCAACACCGTCCAAGGTCGAAGCCATCCCACGCCATGGATGGCATGGGGCTCGTCGTTGAAGTTGCGCACCAGTGGATGGCTGGTGCCGTTCCACACCAGTTTGGCCTGGGCAATCCGATTGGAAAACGGCACCAATGGGTAGCAGCCCGCAGCGCGCACCGTGTGCAGTTGCTCGGCCGGGGTGGAGCGCAGGACCGGTTCTTGACCCAACCAAAGGCCTGCGATGCAGCCACCCAAGTCAGGGCGCAACTCACACACCAGGTCTTGTTGGCGCAAACGCAGTTTCATGGCGGCTCCTGATTCAATCGTGCCCGCATTGTCCCTGCCTTTGTTGCCCATGAAAAAAGCCCGTCGGGCGGATCGCTCGGCGGGCCAATACCATGGAGAACTCGGATGCGCGCTGGCTCAGCGGTTGTAAGCGCTTTCGCCGTGGGCGCTGATGTCCAGGCCTTCGCGCTCGTCTTCTTCGCTCACCCGCAAGCCGATGATCATGTCAACCAGTTTGTAAGCGATGTAAGACACCACCGCCGACCAAATGATGGTGGTGGCCACTGCTTGCAACTGGATCCACACCTGACCGCCAATGGAGTACTCGGGCGAAGCTGCATTGGCCACGTAATCGAAGATGCCCGTGCCACCCCAGGAAGGCGCAGCAAACACACCGGTGAGCAAGGCACCCACAATGCCGCCCACGCCGTGCACGCCAAACACGTCCAGCGAGTCGTCGGCGCCGAGCAGGCGCTTCAAACCGCTCACGCCCCACAAGCAGACCAAGCCAGCGATCAAACCGATGATGATGGCGCCCATGGGGCCGACAAATCCGCAAGCAGGGGTCACAGCGACCAAGCCAGCGACGGCACCAGAGGCCGCTCCTAGCATCGACGCCTTGCCTTTGGACAAGGCCTCGCCAGCGATCCAGCTCAGTGTGGCGGCAGCGGTGGCCACCAGGGTGTTGATAAAGGCCAGGGCGGTCACGCCATTGGCCTCCAGGTTGGAGCCGGCATTGAAACCAAACCAGCCCACCCACAGCAGGGCGGCGCCCACCATGGTCAAGGTCAGGCTGTGGGGGGCCATGGCCTCTTTGCCGTAACCCACACGCTTGCCAATCACATATGCGCCGACCAGGCCAGCCACACCGGCGTTGATGTGCACCACGGTGCCGCCCGCGAAGTCCAGCGCACCCTTGGCCCACAACCAGCCGGCGGCGGCGGTCACCGTCTCCAGGGTTTTTTCATCGGTGATGGCGTCAGGGCCGTCCCAATACCAAACCATGTGGGCAATCGGCAGGTAGCTGAAAGTGAACCAAATGGCACAAAACAGCAGCACGGCAGAAAACTTGATGCGCTCGGCAAACGAGCCCACGATCAGGCAGCAGGTGATGGCTGCAAAAGTGGCCTGGAAGGCGATGAATGACAACTCAGGAATGACCACGCCTTTGCTGAAGGTGGCGGCCACCGAGTCAGGCGTGACGGTTTTGAGGAACAACTTGTCCACCCCCCCGAGGAATGGGCTGCCACCGCTGAAGGCCAGGGTGTAGCCGTAGATCACCCACAGCACATAAATCATGGCGCTGACCACAAACACCTGCATCAGCACCGACAACATGTTTTTGCTGCGCACCAAACCCCCGTAGAACAAGGCCAGGCCGGGGATGGTCATCAAAATCACCAGCAAGGTGGCCACGGTCATCCAGGCCGTGTCCCCTTTGTTGGGCGCGGGTGCAGCGGCCGGTGCTGCCGCTTCGGATGCAGGGGCAGCGGCGGCGGGTTCGGTGGCAGCCACAGCGGCGGCTGGTGCCGCTGGGGCCGGGTTTTGGGCCAGGACCGCCGACGTGACCGTCAGCATGCTCAAGCCCAGCAATAGGGAGGCAAAGAATTTTTTCATGGTGGTTGCTTTCAATGGGTTCGGTGGTGCTGTGGCTCAGAGCGCGTCTTTCCCGGTTTCACCGGTGCGGATGCGCACCACCTGCTCGAGGTCGTGCACAAAAATCTTGCCATCGCCAATCTTGCCCGTGCGCGCTGCGCCCTCAATGGCTTCGATCGCGCGCTCGACCAAGTCTGAGGCGATGGCGACCTCGATCTTGACCTTGGGCAAAAAGTCAACGACGTATTCGGCGCCGCGGTACAACTCGGTGTGACCCTTTTGTCGGCCAAAACCTTTGACCTCGGTCACGGTGATGCCCTGCACGCCGATGGCCGACAAAGCCTCGCGGACCTCGTCGAGTTTGAAGGGTTTAATGATCGCTGTGATGATTTTCATGGTGTGTCCAATTGTTTGGGGTGCATTAGAACGTGTACTTGATGCCAAGCACACCAGCAGACTCACCCAGAAACTTGCTGTCGATGGGGCGGGCGTAGTTGGTTTTGTCGGCGTTGGTGGTGACAAAGGCCAGCGAGGCCACCAAGCCACCGCCAAAGTCTTTGTTCAAGGCGACGCTGTAGTCGTTGTAGGCAGCGGTTGGGACATTGACCACCGACTGCGCGCCAAAGTGCGGCACCACGCTCAAACCATTGCCCAAGTCAACCGTGGCGCTCAAGTCCAAATAGCCGCTGCCTTGTGAGCGCAGGTTGCCAAACAATGGGGTGGTCGAGAAGGAGTATTTGGCCGTGAACAGGCCATAACTCAATGCGCCATACACCTCGGTGGTATTGGCGTTGTCGTAGATGCGGTATTTGCTGCCACCGGTGTCTTCCAGGGTGTTGCCCAGGTACTCGTAACGCAGGATGCCCACGTCGTAGCCAAGACCTTTGACGATCTCGCCTTTATAGCCTCCGTAAATATCCAACTCCCCGGCGCCTTTGAGGGTGGTGGCCGTTTGCACCACGTTGTTGTCGGTGATCCATTGAATGGTGGAGTGCCATGCACCGATGTAAAAACCGCTCTTGTGCGCGTAATCGCCACCAATTTGCACCGCAGGGTTGCGGCTGGATTGGGAAATGCCACGGTAGCGATAGTCGGTGACCACGCCCACATTAAAGCTCAGCGCGCTTTCGGGTTCAGGTGAGGCGGGTGCGGTTTGGGCTTGTGCTGACCCGCAGGCCCAAGCTAAAACTATCAAGGGAAAAATGGTTTTGTTCATGGTTTTCTCCAAAATGAGGCCAAACCGTTTAAGCAGACTTTGTGCCACCCGCCTATTTCGCCAACTTGGTGCGGTTTTGAAGCAATTGGCTTGGATCACGGCCATTTGCATGGAGAAAAGACCGGTTTTGGCGCATTGTTTTGGTGCGCCCTTTTTGCATGGGAGCTTGCGTTTTGCGCCAATCACCAATTTGATGCGCGCCATGACTCGGCTGAGACAAGCCCCATGAAAAAACCCCGTCGGGCTTGCACACCGGCGGGGTCGACTAAGGTCAGGCCGATCAGGCCTGCTGGGTTCAGAAGCTGTATTTCACGCCCAAAACGGCGCCACGCTCACCCAGGTATTTATTGTCAAAAGAGCTGGACCAAATACCGGGTTCTGCGTTGGTGCCGTGGTAGGTCAAAGAAGTGGTCAGGCCATTGCCAAAGTCCTTCGTGACTGCAATGGACATGTCGTTGTAGGAGGCATTCACGCCCTGAGCGGTGTAGTTAACCGTCTGACGACCCACGTGGGGCGTGACCGACCAGCTGGGGATGACTTCAAAGTTGGCCGACAAGTCAAAGTAGCCACTGCCTTTGGAGTCGATGTAGCCAAACAAATCCCCCAAACTGTAGGAGTACTTGGCGGTGATAGGCCCCATGGTGACGGCGGTGTAAACCTCGTTGGTGTTGGCGTCGCCATAGATCGAGCGTGCACGACCTCCAGTCATTTCCAGGTTGTTGCCAACATACTGATAGCGCAGGTAGCCCACATCCATGGTCACATCTTTGGCCAGATCGAACTTGTAGCCCCCATAGATGTCCAATTCGACGTTGCCGGTGATGTCAGTTCCGGTGCGTGTGCCACCGCTGTTGGCCGTGTAGGAGTTGTCAGCAATCCATTTGATGGAGGAAGCCCAAGCACCGACATAAAAACCGCTTTTGTGGGCGTAATCCACGCCACCTTGAACAGCGGCTTCGTTGCGACTTTGGGAGATGCCCCGGTAGCGGTAATCGGTGACGACGCCAGCGTTGAACGTCAAGGTGGTTTCAGGGACGGCTTGGGCGAATACGGCGCCGGAAACCAGGTTCAAGGCGGCGATGGCCCATATTTTTTTACTCATTTGAAGCTCCTAAGCAGGGTTTGTGAGGATGAAAGTTTAGATTTCCTGCGCCACGATGGCGTCACGGGGCAAATTGCGCTGCAACCACGCCATAACAGTCAGTGAAAACCATGATTCTTCTCTGTTTTCACGTCACTGTCAAAACAATGAAGACAAAAATATGGGGGGATGGACGATGGGGCTGGCCATGGTCAACAGCCGCACCTTGCTGGGCTTGCAAGCACCGGCCGTGACCGTTGAGGTTCACTTGGCCAATGGGCTTCCCAGCTTCACTTTGGTGGGCCTGGCCGATACCGAAGTGAAGGAGGCGCGCGAGCGGGTTCGCTGCGCGATACAAAATGCGGGACTGTCGTTTCCGAGCAACAAACGCATCACCGTCAACCTGGCGCCGGCCGATTTGCCCAAAGATTCCGGTCGTTTTGACCTGCCCATTGCCATGGGCATCTTGGCCGCCAGTGGGGTTGTCGACGCAGCGGCCATGGGTGATTGCGAATTTGCGGGCGAATTGTCTTTGTCCGGTCAATTGCGGCCGGTGCGTGGTGGCTTGGCCATGGGCATGGCCTTGGCCGCCCAAGAAAACCCCAAACGATTGGTGTTGCCGATGGACAACGCCCGCGAAGCCGCCTGGGTGCCACAGATTCGGGTGCACGGTGCACAACACCTGTTGGATGTGGTGCAAGCCTTTGCGCCCCAAGCGCAACGGGTGGATTGGCCGGTTTTGACCGCTGAACCTCCCCGCATGGAGCCCGATGGCACCGACATGGCCGAGGTCAAAGGCCAGGCCAGCGCCAAGCGTGCCTTGCAAATTGCCGCCGCCGGTGGCCA
>RFNL01000021.1 GCA_009927195.1 Betaproteobacteria bacterium
AACGCCTTGCGCGCGGCGGTGGCCGCTCCGGGCGCACCGGCCGTGGCTGAACAGGCTGATGCGACGGCCCAAGATACCTGGGTGCAAGCCATGGCGCCGCGCTGGGAGCGCTGGTTGCAGCGCCACACCAGCGCTGGTCTGGCAGGCGTTTCCAGCGCAACCGAATGGGCACATGAAAGTGTGCGCCGCGAGGCATTGCAAACCATTTGGTACGAGGCCCGCCGCGCCGGCCTTGAGCCATCGCTGGTGCTGGGGCTGATTGAGGTGGAGAGCGGTTTTCGCAAATTTGCCATCAGTTCTGCGGGAGCGCGCGGCTTGATGCAGGTGATGCCGTTTTGGGCCCGCAGTTTGGGCAACGGGGACGTGTCGGTGCTGTTTCAGTTGCAAGCCAATTTGCGCTTTGGCTGTGTGATCTTGCGCCACTACCTGGCCTTGGAGGGTGGCAACCTGAGCATGGCATTGGGCCGCTACAACGGCAGCCGGGGCCAAAGTGCCTACCCAAGCGCGGTGTTGACCGCGCAAAGGCGCTGGGCGCAACCGGCCCGATAGGCGCTCAGGCCTTGAGCACCGAAAGCAATTCGCCGGATTCGTACATTTCCATCATGATGTCGGAGCCGCCGACAAATTCACCTTTGACATACAACTGCGGGATGGTGGGCCAGTTGCTGTATTCCTTGATGCCTTGACGGATTTCTGCATCGTCGAGCACATTCACGGTTTTGACGGTCTTGGTGTCAACGCCGCAGGCTTTGAGCACCTGGATGGCCCGCCCGGAAAACCCGCACATGGGAAAGCTGGCGCTGCCCTTCATGAAAAGAACGACTTCGTTGGCCTTGACCAACTCGTCAATGCGTTGCATCACATCACTCATATCTGTCTCCAGTCCGTTTCAAGAATGTCGGCATTATTTCACCCTTGCGGTGCACGCACCGGTGCAGCGGCGGATGCCCGCTTCGTCCAAGCGGCTTTGCACCTGTTGCCAACCCTGGGCATGCAGCATAGCCTGGACCGCGTCGGCCTGGTCGTGGCCGTGTTCCAGCAGCAACCAACCCCCCGGGTGCAAATGCGCGGCGGCTTGGTCCACCAAACAGCGCAGCGCATCCAAACCATCGGCACCGGCGGCCAAGGCCAAGCGCGGCTCATGGCGCAGGCCGGGCCAATGGGGGTCGGACTCGGCCACATAGGGTGGGTTGGATGCAATCAGGTCAAAGCGCTGGCCTGCCCAGGGCAGGAACCAATCGCCCAAGGCAAATTGAACCGGCAGTCCCAAGCGCCGGGCATTGCCTTGGGCCACCGCCAGGGCATCGGGGCTGATGTCGCTGGCGCACACGCGGGCTTTGGGGCATTGGTGGGCCATCGCCAAAGCCACCGCGCCGCTGCCGGTGCCCAGGTCGAGCACAGTTGGTGATGTGAGTTCTTGCACACGCTCTATCGCCCAATTCACCAGGGTTTCGGTGTCGGCGCGGGGATCCAGCACCCGTTCATCGATCTGTAAATCCAGGTTGTAAAAGCTCTTGCGACCGATCAGATAGGCCAACGGAACGCCCTGCTGGCGCTGTTGCAGCCATTCGGCCCAGCGTTCTTCGGTGTCTTCCGGCAGGGCATGATCGTCGTGCGCGAGCAGCCAGGCGCGGTCTTGGGCCGGTCGACCGAGCAAGGCCAGCAGCAACCACTGGGCATCGAGCCGCTCAAGCCCCAGGCTTTGGGCTTGGCGCAAAGCCTGGCCCAAAGTCATGGCGGACCGTCAAGCCCCAGGGCCTGCATCTGCTCGGCCTCGCGGGCGTTGTGCAGGGCTTGCAACACATCGTCCAAGTCGCCCTCCATCACCTGGGCCAATTTGTACAAGGTCAGGTTGATGCGGTGATCGGTCAGCCGGCCTTGGGGAAAGTTATAGGTGCGAATGCGGTCACTGCGATCGCCGCTGCCAATCAGGCCTTTGCGGGTGGCGGCTTCTTTGGCCGAGCGTTCGCTGCGCTCGCGCTCCTGGATGCGGGCGGCCAACACCTGCAAGGCTTTGGCTTTGTTGCGGTGCTGCGAGCGGTCA
>RFNL01000258.1 GCA_009927195.1 Betaproteobacteria bacterium
AGCGCACTTCGCCGGGGGCGTGGCGGCCTTTCAAGTCCCAGCGTTGGTCCAAGCGCTCGCAACGCGCAGGCCAACACGCAGGCGTGGCCTCGGGCGTGGGAGCGATCCACACAAACACACCGGCTCCCGCGGCCGCTTCGCCACGGCCCCAGGCCTGGCTGAGCGCGTTGTCGGGCCGGTACCGGTGGCCGGGCAGAAAAAACGCATAGGCCTCGTAGGTGGCGTTGAAGTCGCTGGGCACCACCACCGTGGTCGGTGCCAAGGCGCGGGCCGCGTCGGACCGGTACTGACCGTTGGGCCCATTCAACGGGGCAAACACCGCGGTCAAGCTGGCATAGGCAAACAACACCGCTGCCAGCGCTCCGGCCGGGCTGTGGCCACGCCGCCACCACACCAGCGCCACAGCACCCAGGCCCGCCAACACCGTCAGCGCCACAGCAAGCACTTGCCAAGCGTCGGCCACACCCAATTCGCCCAACACCCAACCGACCCGACCCAACCACAGCACCACGGGCAACACCAACAGCGAGATGGCCAGATGGGCCCATCGCCCCATGCGCGGCAACACCAGGGCCACACAAATGGCCAAAGCCGGCAAGGTGGGAATGAGGTAGCGCGCCGAGCGCTGGCTGGGCAGCAAAAACACGCACCACCACACCAGCATCCACCACACCAGGGCCCCGGTCACACTGCCGCGTCGCCATGGCACACGCCAGCCCCACCAGATAGCGGCCAGCACCCAAGGGGCCAAAAAGCCGGCATTGAGCAGCGGCGACAGAGCGTAACTGCCCAAACCCGAAAAGCTGAACAAGCTTTGCCAGTAGCCTTGGGCACTGGCCATCTTGGCGGCGTTTTCGCCCAGCACAAACTCTTGCCACACGGCTTGGGGGTCGGGGTCGAGCCACAACCAACTGCCGATCACGCCCAAGGCCACCATGGCCATCACCACGGTGTGCCCTGCAGGCCACCACAGGGCTTGCAGGCGCCTCTCGGGCAACCACCACCAGCGCCAAACAGCCACCGTCGCCGCGACCGGCGCGATCAGGGCAAACGATTTATACGCCAGCCCCAAACCCACGGCCAGTCCCAGCAACACCCACACCGCCAGCGAGCCCGGCTGGCGCAGCACCCAGGCATGGGTCCAACGTGTTTGCGCGGCTTGGGCAGGTTGGATGCGCCACAACATCCACCACAGCGGCAGGCCAAACCAAAAGCTTTCGGCCGCGCTGGTCAGGTAGGGGCGGCCATAGCGAAAGGTGCCGATGAAAGCCAAATAGATGAGCACCGCCCAGACGGTGGTGGCCACGCTGGCACGCAAGCGGCGCAGGGTGGCCGCCATGAGGGCACACACCGCCAAGGTATAGATGACGCTGGGCAAACGCAGCCGCCACAAGGTCCAGTCGCGGCCCCAGTCTCCTGCCAACATGGCTTGCCAAAAGAGCAATGGGGGTTTGGTATTGCGCATGCCGGGCAACTCGGACTGCAAGGGCAACCACTGCCCAGCCTGGGCGGTGAGGCGGGCGATGTGGGCGTAGACCATTTCATCGCCATTGCGCATCATGTGGTTGCCGCCCAAGCCCCAAAGGTACACAAACACAGCCAACACCAACAACGCCCACAACCAGGGCGTGGGCATGGGGCGAAGCCCAGGTTTCACGGCGGTGGGCGGTGGCGAAAAGTCCACCGGTCGTTGGCCAGAAAGTTGCTGATGCTGGCCACCACAATCGCGATCAAATTGGCCAGCAGGTAAAACATGTGGGTCGATAACCAAAGGGTGAGGCCGTATTGAATGCCAATGCCCATCCAAGAGGCCAAGGCATAGGTGACAAAGCGCCCGGCGGTGACTGCGTTGAGGGCCAGTACCGGTTGATCAGCGGCCAAGCGGTCCGACCAGGTCCACCCACTGTTCCAGCAAAAATTGTTCACCGTGGCCAAGGCGATGGCACCGGCCAAGGACAGGTACAAGCGCTGCTGGGGCGGCTCGATACCGCGCAGCAACCACTCTTGCAGCAAGT
>RFNL01000020.1 GCA_009927195.1 Betaproteobacteria bacterium
TGAAAACGGCATATCAGGCGTTCGGACTGGCCGCCAGCGCCAGTTGGGTTTGGGTCAGGCGCAACACCTGCGCCACATCGATTTGCTGCAAGCACTGGTTATCGCCATTGCAGGGGGTGTCGCGGTGGTTGTAGGCACTCAAACAAGGCGAGCACGGCAAGCCCAATTCGATGACGGTGGCGCGCGGCGTCAGCGGGCCATACAGGCGGCTGGTTTCGGGGCCAAAAAACATCAAGGTGCGGATGGGCGTCAAGCTGGCAAAGTGGCCCGGCCCGCCATCGTTGGTGACCAGCACATCGCAGTGGTGAAACAGCATGAGCAGCTCTTCCAAACTGCGGGTGTAGCCCACCAAACTGTGGCACAGCGGGTGGTCGCAGCGTCGCAAAATCTCTTGCGCCAAGGCCTGGTCTTCGGGCAAGCCAATGACGGCCACCGCATGGCCCTGGTTGCACAAGGTGCGGGCCAACTCGGCGTAATGCGCCGCCGGCCAGGCGCGGATGGGCAACAAGCCGCCGCCGGCATACATCAGCACCCGCTGCGGTGCGGCCATCAGCGCCGGGTGGTCACGCCGCAGGGCTTGGGCATAGTCGCTCAATTGGCTGGGCGCAAACACCAGCGACAAACCGCTGTCGGTGGCCAAGGGGTGGGTGGGCACGCGCTTGCTGCGCGGTGCATCGGTTGCACCAATGGCATCGACCAGGGCCACAAACTGCTGGCTGATGTGGCGATAGGGGTTGTAGGGGATGGCCGCGTTCATGAACGAACCCCGGTACAAACCTTCTTGGGTGTGCGGCGTGAAACCGGCGCGCCAGCGCGCCCCACAGGCGTAAGCGAGCAAGGCGCTGATGCGCGAAAACAACTCGCAGTCGATCACCGCGTCCAGGCGCAGTTGGCGCAAATGACGCATGACACGCCAGATGTCGGCCACTAGAGAGAACAGGGAGCTGTCGTCCAAGCCATGCAAATGGGTGTCCGGGGCCAACTGCAACATGCGCGCGACTTGCTGATTGCGGGTCAATTGCAAGATGTGGATTTGCGCCTGCGGGTGTTGCTGACGGATGCGGGTGAACATGGGGCCAGCCAACACCATGGAGCCCATTTCGGACAACATGATGACCAGCACCTGGCGCAGGGGTTGCTTGCTGAAAGGGGCTTGGTGGCGTTGCCACAGGCGGGCCCACAGCGAGAGCATCGCACACAATGCCTGGCCGACCACGGCATCAATCAGGCGTTGGGTTCGGATGTTCATGGAGGCTGAGGCGGTTGGGCAATGACGTGGCGAACCGCGTGCGTGACCGCGATTTTAACGGCCTGCCCGCCCCTCAGGCTCGCGCCAGCACCGGTGCCAGCGCCCGACCGGTGTGCGTGCCTTGTCGCACCAAGGCCTCGGGGGTGCTGGCGGCCACCACTTGGCCGCCGCCGTCGCCGCCATCGGGCCCCAGGTCGATGACCCAGTCGGCTTCGGCAATCACATCCAAATCGTGCTCGATGACCACCACGCTGTGCCCGGCATCGACCAGGCGGTGCAGCACGCCAATCAGCTTGTCCACATCGGCCATGTGCAGGCCCACCGTGGGCTCGTCCAGCACATACAGGGTATGCGGCGCTTTGTGGCCTCTGCGGGTCACATCGTCGCGCACCTTGGACAATTCGGTCACCAATTTGATGCGCTGTGCCTCGCCGCCGCTCAAGGTGGGCGAGGGCTGGCCCAAGGTCAAATAACCCAGTCCCACATCCTTGAGCAATTGCAAAGGATGGCTGATGGCGGGCATGGCAGAGAAAAAGTCCACCGCCTCGTCGACCTCCATTTGCAACACCTCGCCGATGTGTTTGCCGCGCCAGCTCACCGCCTGCGTCTCGGGGTTGAAGCGGCTGCCGTGACAGACCTCGCACAACACCTTGACGTCGGGCAAAAAATTCATTTCGATGGTGCGCATGCC
>RFNL01000019.1 GCA_009927195.1 Betaproteobacteria bacterium
TGGGGTTCAAGATGGCGGTGACAATGCCCACCACCTCGCCCGAAAGATTGACCAGTGGGCCGCCCGAATTGCCCGGGTTGGCGGCCGCGTCAAATTGGATCAGGCCTTTCATGGGCATTTGCCCTTCGGGATGAAAAGACCGGTTCAACCCGGAGACCACACCGGCCGAAACCGATGGGCCAATGCCAAACGGAAAGCCCACGGCCAGCACCTCGTCACCGGGCTGCAACTGACCGCTTGAGCCCATGGTGGCAGGTTCCAAGTCGTCGGGGATTTTTTGCGGCTTGATCACCGCCAAATCGTTTTCTGGCATGGTCGAGACCACAAAAGCCGCCGACTCCAAGCCATCAAAAAAAGTCACTTCCAGGCGCTGCGCTGACGCAATGACATGGAAGTTGGTCAAGATGGTGCCATCTTCCACGATCACCACACCCGAACCCACGCCGATTTCTTTTTCACCCGCCTTGGGGTTTTGGGGGTCGGTACCAAACGCGCGCACCCGCACCACAGAGGGCCACACCAGTGCAGCCGCCTTGGCCGTGCGCGAGGGCAATTCCTGGTGGGTCAAGGTGTGCAAGACCGCGGCATCGATGTCTTTTTGGGTCAGCATCTGGCGCGCAGGGCCCAACTGCTCGCTGGCCCACCACATGGCCCCACCGATGGCCAAGCCTGCCAACAGCATGGCCCAGCGCTCATGCCGCGCCAAAAACGCACGCCAGCGCGACGGGCGCGCAGCTGGGGCAGGCTCTTGTGCGCCTAAGGCAGAAGGCTGGCGCGCCGCGGGGGGCTGGCTGGCGTAAACGGTGGCGCGTTTCATGTCTAAACCATAGCACAGCCAAGGGTGATAAAGTGAGATTGCCTCTAACCGACCCCTGAACCCGATGCATTTTGTATGGCCCCAAGCCCTGTGGGCGCTGCTGCTGGCGCCTGTGCTGGTGATGTTTTACCTGTGGCTGTTGCGGCGCAAGCAGCGCAGTGCCCTGGCCTACCCCAGTTTGTCTTTGGTGCGCATCGCCATGGGGCCGCGCCAACTGTGGCGCCGCCATGTGCCCCCGGCCCTGCTGTGGCTGGCCCTGGTCAGCGCCGTGGTGGGCATGGCCCGTCCGGTCGCCAGCGTGGTGTTGCCCGCCGATTACATGACCTTGGTGCTGGCCATCGATGTTTCGCGCAGCATGTTGGCCGAGGATGTGGAGCCCAACCGCATCAAGGCCGCCCAGGCGGCGGTGAAAGACTTCATCCGCGACTTGCCGCCCAACATCCGCGTGGCCGTGGTGTCGTTTGCCGGTGCGGCGCAATTGGTGCAAGGCATCACCGATCAACGCGAGGACTTGATCGCCGCCATCGACCGCTTTCAGCTGCAACGCGGCACCGCCACC
>RFNL01000399.1 GCA_009927195.1 Betaproteobacteria bacterium
CAAAGTCACGTGTAAGAACCCGGCTTTCGGCATCGGCACGCATCAGGGACAAGGGCTTGCTTTGCAAAGCGGTGGCCACTTCCTCGCGCTTGGTGGCGACAATTTTTTTCAAGATATCGGACATGGGTCAGGCCCCCAAGCTTTGGGTAATGGCGATGAATTGCTCCAATCTTTGCATGGCCTGGCCCGACTCGATGGCATGACGGGCCAGCAGCAAACCTTGGGCGATATCTGGCGCCACATTGGCCGCATACAAAGCCACCCCTGCATTGAAGATCACGATGTCCCGCGCTGGCCCAGCTTGGTTGAGCAAGACACCGCGCAACATATCCCGCGAGGCCTCTGGGGTTTCCACCCGCAAAGCGCGGTTGCTGACCATGGTCAAGCCAAAGTCTTCTGGATGGATGTCGTACTCGGTGATTTCACCGTTTTTCAACTCACCCACCAAAGTGGCTGCACCGAGCGAGACCTCGTCCATGCCATCGCGGCCATAGACCACCAAGGCATGCTCGGCCCCCAAACGTTGCAAAGCGCGCACCTGGATGCCCACCAAGTCGGGGTGAAACACCCCCATCAATATGTGCGGGGCGGAGGCCGGGTTGGTCAGTGGCCCCAAGATATTGAAGATGGTGCGCACCCCCAGCTCTTTGCGCACGGGTGCAACGTTTTTCATGGCCGGGTGGTGGTTGGGCGCAAACATAAATCCAATGCCCACCTGATCGATGCAGCGGGCAATCGCTTCGGGCTTGAGTTGGATGTTGACCCCCAAGCTCTCCAACACATCGGCACTGCCACTTTTGCTGCTCACACTGCGCCCGCCATGCTTGCTGACCCTGGCACCTGCGGCAGCAGCCACAAACATGGTGCAGGTAGAAATATTGAAGGTGTGCGAGCCGTCACCACCGGTGCCCACGATGTCGATCAGGTGGCGCGTATCGCTCACAGTCACCTTGGTGGAAAATTCGCGCATTACCTGCGCGGCCGCAGTGATCTCGCCAATGGTTTCTTTTTTCACCCGCAATCCGGTGATCAATGCAGCCATCATCACCGGCGACAACTCGCCACTCATGATCATGCGCACCACGTTGAGCATTTCATCGTGAAAGATCTCTCGGTGCTCTATGGTGCGCTGCAAGGCTTCGACGGGCGTGATCGGCATGGTGTTCTCCTGGGGCCTGATGGATTCAAAATTCAAAGGGTTGATGGGCAAAGCGCCCGTCATGGTCTGGTTGCCGCAGTGGCAAGGAAGTTTTTCAACATCGCATGGCCGTGCTCCGACAAGATGGATTCGGGGTGGAACTGCACACCTTGCAAGGGCAACTTGCGGTGGCGCACGGCCATGATTTCTGCGTCGTCGCTCCAAGCCGTGACCACCAAATCAGCCGGGCAGCTGACCCGCTCTATGGCCAATGAGTGGTAGCGATTAACCACCACTTGCTCGGGCAAACCAGCGAACACGCCCTCGCCGGTGTGGCGGATGCGGGAGGTCTTGCCATGCATCAGCTGTTGGGCCCGGACAATGCGAGCACCCAAGGCAGCGCCTATGCACTGGTGGCCCAAACACACCCCCAAAATGGACAAACGGTCCATGAAGTGGCGGATCGCGGTCACCGAAATCCCGGCTTGCTCGGGCGCACACGGGCCAGGCGAAATGACCAAATGGCTCGGTTGGCGCGCTTCAATCTCGGCGATGGTGATTGCATCGTTTCGGTACACCTCCACATCTGCACCCAACTCCCCAAAATACTGCACGATGTTGTAGGTAAAGCTATCGTAGTTGTCGATCATGAGCAGTTTCATTCCAAACCCTCCTCGACCAATTCGCTGGCCCGCAGCAAAGCGCGTGCCTTGTGTTCGGTTTCGCGCCATTCCATCTCGGGCACCGAGTCGGCCACCACGCCGGCCGCAGCCTGCACGTACAAGGTGTCGTCCTTGACGATGCCGGTGCGAATGGCAATGGCCAAGTCCATGTCGCCCGCATAGCTGATGTAGCCACAGGCACCGCCGTAAATGCCGCGCTTGCTGGGCTCGAGTTGATCGATCAACTCCATGGCATGCACCTTGGGTGCGCCGCTCAAAGTGCCGGCTGGAAATGCGGCTTTGAGCACGTCCATGTTGTCCAAGCCTTGGCGCAACACGCCTTCCACATTGCTCACGAGGTGCATCACATGGCTGTAGCGCTCGATCACAAAAGACTCTGTGACCTTGACGCTGCCGACTTGGGCCATGCGCCCAATGTCGTTGCGGGCCAAATCGATGAGCATCACATGTTCAGCACGCTCTTTGGGGTCTAGGATCAGTTCTTGTTCAATGGCTAGATCGTCCTCAGGC
>RFNL01000111.1 GCA_009927195.1 Betaproteobacteria bacterium
GCGCGGCTGGCGAACTCGCTCACCGCTTCGTTCAGCAGCGCCAGCGTGGTCACTGGCTGGCCAAAGCTGCGGGTGCAGGCGATTTGTTGTTTGGGGGGCGGCGCTTCCTCCAAACCGATGCAGGGCTCGCCTTGCAACTCGCGCACCGTGCGCTCGAGCACCACGCCCCAGCGCTGGCGCACTTGCGCGGTGGGCAAGCGCGCCAAGTCCAGCACCGTGTGCACGCCCAGCTCGCGCAGTTGCCGCCCGATTTGGCGGCCCACGCCCCAGACCTCGCCGACCTCGGTGGCGGCCATCACCGCGTCCATGTCCGAGGCGGGCAGGGGTGCGAAGTTGCACACCGTGGCCAAGTCGCTGGGGTAGCTGCCGGGTTTGCGCTCGGCGGTTTTGGCAACGTGGTTGGCCAGCTTGGCCAGGGTTTTGCTCGGCCCGATGCCAATGCCACAAGGCAAGCCACTGCAGCGCCAAATGCGCTGGCGCACCGCACGCGCACGTGCGCCCAGATCGCCGTCCACGCCGTGCAGGCCGATGAAGGATTCGTCGATGCTGTAAATCTCTTGGCTGGGGCCGAGTTCGGCGGCCAGGCTCATCATGCGATCGCTCATGTCGCCGTACAACGCAAAGTTGGCCGACAGCCCGATCAACCCCGCTTCGCGCTGCCAGTGCTGGATTTGGAACCATGGTGCACCCATCTTGATGCCCAGCGCCTTGGCCTCGTTGCTGCGGGCGATCGCGCAACCATCGTTGTTGGACAGCACCACCACCGGTTGACCCTGCAAGCGGGGTTGGAACACCCGTTCGCAGCTGACGTAAAAATTATTGCCATCGACCAGCGCAAACATGGCTCAGCCCAGCACTTGCACATCGGCGCTGCCGCTGATCAGCGGCTTGACCAAAATTTTGTAGGTGTCCAAATCGAAGCGCGCGGATGTCGCGGCCGATGACGATGCGTGTGCGTGTGCGGCTTCCGTGGGCGCGGCTGTGGGCATGGCCGCGTCGGGCGGCTGGCCTTGGCGCGTGTGGCTGCCCAGGTAACACCAGTTGCGCACCCGGTGCGCTTGCACCCAGTCGCCATCGCGCTCGATGATGTCCACCGCCCCCGGGGTAAGGCCAGCGCTGCACCTGTTGCGCCAGCAAAGCGCTGAACAAGCGCGCGTGGTGGGCGGCGTTGGGCTCGTCGCCGGTGCACACCCCGTCGCACTGGCGCAGCTGGCGGCCAAAGCAGCCCCGGCGCAGGGGCTTTTCCAGGCCCAGGGCCACCAGGCACAAACGGTGCTCGGCCGCCAGGGCGCGCAAATCTTCCTGCGCGGCGCGGCGCGAGGCGTACAAGCCATACAGATCGCTGGTGTGGGCAAAGTCGTGCCGGCCCGAGTCCACCAACTGCGGCGCCTGCCCCGCATGGCCCGCGTCGGGGCTGAGCCGCCAAGCCACCAAGCTGCGGCTGCGCCGCAAGCGGATGTTGTAGAGCGGCATGTGTTGTTTGACCCATTGCGCCTCCAGCAGCAAAGCGCCGATTTCACCGGCCGTGCGGTAGGTGTCCACGCGCCGGCTTTGGGCCAGCATGGCGGCCTCGTCGGCGCTGCGCAAATGGCTCAGCACCCGCGCGCGCAGGTCCACGCTTTTGCCGATGTACAAGGGCAAGGCCCCTTCGCCGCGAAACACATACACACCGCAACCGCGCGGCAGCGCGGCCAAGTTATCGGGCGCGATGCCATGTGGCAGCAACGTGGTGGGGGCAGTGGCCTCGGCGGGGGTATCCCCGGGCGGATCAATGGACGGTGCGACCGGCAAAGCCGCAAACGGGGTGATGGGTCGGCGCGCCATGGTTCAGGTCAGTTTGTGCAAATTGAAAGTCACCACGCCCCAGATGCTCAGTTCTTGGTCGGGCTGAAACACCAGCGCCGGGTAAATGGGGTTCTCGGCCAACAGTTTCACCACCCCGCCGCGCCGGTACAAGCGCTTGACAGTGAACTCTTGGTTCACCACCGCCAACACGATGTGGTGGTGGCGTGCGTCGAGTGAGCGGTCAATGACCAAGGTATCGCCATCGTAAATGCCCGCGCCCGTCATCGAGTCGCCGCGCACCCGAAACAAAAACGTGGCCTCGCGATTGCGCACCAAATGGTCGTTGAGGTCGATGCGCTTGTGGCTGTGGTCCGCCGCCGGCGACGGAAAACCTGCCCGCACCGTGGCATTGAAAAACGCCAAGGGCTGGGGTGTGCCCGGCACCGACAAGGCGGCCAAGGCGCGCGCGCTCAGGGTTGGCGGGCGCTGCTCGCTGGGGCCCAAGTGCACCGGGGGCAGGTCGGGGTCTGCCGGTGCGGGCAAGGAGGGCAGGGCCAAAGGCAGGGGTACAGACATGTGCAAATAATACTGTATATAAAAACAGTTATTTGGATTTTGACAAATTCCCCATCGGGATGGCTTGGCTTTTGGGAATAATGGGTCGATGAAAGTTTGGTTGACCCACTTGTTTGCGCTGATAGGCCTGTTTTTTTGCGCGGCAGCCCAGGTGGCGGCGCAAACACCCGCGCAACGCATCGAGGCGGCGCAAAGCCGATCTAACACCGAGGCCGACAGCGCCTTGGCGCAATTGAACGCCTACCGCAAGGCCATGGGCTTGTCGGTGCTGACTGCCAACAACGCCCTCACGGTGGCGGCATTGCGCCACAGTTTGTACCGCTCCGTCATCTTGGCGGAGAACAAAGAGGCGGAAAACTTTGATGTCAATGGCACGCCGGGCAGCCATTTCCAGATGGTTCAAACCCTTTCTTCACCGGCAAAACCTTGAAAGACCGGGTGACCCTGGAGGGCTACAGCGCCAACGCCACCGAGGTGTCGACCTCGGGTTCGCGCAAGAGTGGCGCTGAATTCATCCACCAGATGATCGCCTCGGTCTATCACCGCTCGGGCGTGCTCGATGCCCAGTGGGACGAGGCGGGCTTTGGGGTCATCGACAAAGAGCCGGTGATGGTGTTGGGCGCGTCACGCAAAACAAGCGACCCGCTGGTGTTTCCGCCGCCGGATTCGGTCATCGAACCACAGGTTTTAAAACCGAAAGGCCCGACCCCTTGCCCGACCGCGCGACCCAATGGAAGGGCTTGCCCATCAGCATCCATGCCGTCAAAGGGCAGGTGTTGGACATTCGCAAGTTCGAGCTGATCAACGAGGCGGGCCAAGTGCTGGCAGGGCGCTTGTTGACCCATGGTAACGACAAACGTTTGGGCCCGCACGAGGCGTATTGGGTGCCGTATGCGCCGCTGCAGTTCGGGCAAGCCTACCGCCCTGCCATCAGCTATGGCTTGGCGGGGCGAGCGCAAGAGGCCAGTTGGACTTTTCGAACGGCCAGCGACCCCTTCCTGGTCCAGCCCACCGACGTGGTGGTGGCCAAACCCGATGAGGCCTTGGTTTTTCGCATCCGAAAAAACCTGGGATCGGTGGCGGTGGGGGTCGAGTCCAGCGGCCACAAAATCAGTGACAGCGCCTTGGCGGGCTGCCGCCAACTGGCCAGCAAAGAGGGCATCGCTGGGCCGTGCCTCATTTATTGAGGTCGCCCATCTCGCCCCGGATCAGGCCAGCCAATCCAACACCCAGCGGTTGACCGCTTGCGGTTGTTCGCGGTGCAAAAAGTGACCTGCCCCATCCACTTCTTGGTATTGGTAGGGCCCGGAAAAATAACGGGCCTGGTCGGTCATCAGTTCGGCGCGCAGGTCTTGGGCGCCGCACAGGGCCAGGGTGGGCACGGCGATGGGGCGCGCCATGTCAGCGCGCATGGCGGCCAAGGCCGGGTCGGCACGTTGCGGGTCGAACACGGCCCGTTAGTGGCCCAGCGCCGCTTCCAGCGCACTGTCTTGTTGCAAGCAGGCTTTGACCTGGGCGATGTGCGCCGCGTCTTGGTGGCCTGGGGCGCACCTTCGCCCACGGCTTGGATCAGGGCGGACAGGTCTTGCACCAAGGCGGCAATGTCGGGGAAGCCATGCAAGAGCAACACCTTGGGCCCGCTGCCTTGGCGCAGGCAGACAAAGCTTTGGCCATTGGCTTGGATGTGCTCGGTCCTCACAGGGCCACGGCCTCTTTGTGCCCGCTGCGCTGCGAGTAGCGCACCCGCGCGCCCAAGGGCTCGACCTCCACATGGGCAGGGCGCCCGCCGTAGACCCGGCGCTTGAGCCAGCTCAGCTCTTCGGCGCGCGCCTCCTCGCCGCCGACCACCCGGCTCCAGCAGCGGATCTCGCCCGACCAGCGGTATCCGCG
>RFNL01000215.1 GCA_009927195.1 Betaproteobacteria bacterium
GAGACCCTCACCATGCTGCCCGAAAATTGCACCGTTGTACCCCAAGAGCGCCAATCCGTCATCAAGCCCTATTGCATGAGCCACGGCACCTTGGAGGTTTACAGCCTCAAGGCATCACGCCGTTTTTACGAAGAATTTTTAGGCCTGGAGTGTGTGCGCCACGGCAAACCGGCGATGGTCATTCGCTTGGGCATGCGCTTTCATGTGGTGTGCGTGGAGGTAGGCGACCAAATCCACCCGTGCAACTTGCTCAACCACTGGGGTGTGGATGTGGCCACCCGCGCGGAAGTCGATGAAGCCCATGCCAAAGCCTTGGCCCACAAAGACAAATACCAAATTCGCCAGGTGCTGCCAGTGCAAGAAATGCACGGTGTCTATAGCTTTTACATGGAAGACCTGGACCACAACTGGTGGGAAATCCAGCACTATGCCAATGGCTTTCAGCACGACGACTTTTTTGACTTTGGCGACCGCTTCACCATGGACGAAGAAGGTGATGCAGCCAACCTGCAAGAGCTGAAAAACTGATCGCCTGGCGGGCTCCAGCCTGTCTTTTGCAATCCATTGATTCACGGAGACCAACCAATGTTCAAAGGCTTTCAAAACCTGCGCGCCAGCTTGCTGGCGGCCCTTGGCTTGAGCGCCGCCCTGTGGGCCGTGCCTGCCCTGGCGCAAACCAGCCCCATCCGCATCGGCGGCTCGCTGGCGCTCACCGGGCCGCTGAGCGCCACTGCGGTGATGCAAAAAATTGCGGGCGACATTTACCTGGAGCAACTCAACAAGCGCGGCGGCTGGATGGGCCGCCCGGTCGAGTGGGTGCTCAAAGACGACCAGTCCAAGCCCGACGTGGCACGCACCTTGTATGAACAATTGTTGACCGTGGAGAAAGTCGATTTGTTGATGGGCCCTTACGCCACGCCCAACATATTGTCGGCCATGGGCATTGCCCAGCGCTACAGCAAGCTGCTGCTGCACAACACCTTTGGCCTGCCTGCCTTGGCAAAGTATGACATGCTGTTTTCGGTGGGCGGTCAAGCCTTTGAGATCGAAAGCACCTGGCCCAACTTGGTGTTCGATGCCGTGGCCTCGGGCAACAAAGCCCCCAAAACTGTGGCGGTGCTGACCAGCAAATTTGCCTCGGTGCATTTTGTCACCCAAGGTGCCCGCGAGGCAATGAAAAAGCGTGGCCTGAGCGAAGCCACTTATCTGGAGTGGGAGTTTGGTAACCGCGACTTTGGGGCCATTGCCGCCCGAGTCAAAGAGGCCAAGCCTGATATGGTGTGGGTCGGTGGTGTGGGCTTGGACGGTAACTTGCTGCTTGATGCCATGAAAAAAATCGACTATGTGCCGCCGCAGTTTTTCATAGCCTTCCCCGCCTCAGGCCCCATGCTCAAGTCGCCCGATGGCAAAGGCGTGTTGGCCCTCACCGTTTTTGAAGAGCATCCGCCCTTTACTAGCAACCCAGTGGCCGCCGAATTTGTCAAACAGTTCAACGAACGTGCCGCCAAAGTCAACCTGCCCGATACCTCGGTAGAGTTGATTGCGGCCGTGGCCTATGCCACTTGGCAGGTGCTGGACGCGGCGGTGATGGCCACCAAAAGCTTGGATGACAAAACCTTGGCCGCATGGCTAAAGAAAAACCAGGTTGAGACCATCATTGGCAAAGTTCGTTGGGACGGCACCAACAACTTCATGAAGGGCACCGACCTGTACCGCGTCAAGCAGGTGCAAAACGGCAAATGGGTGGTGGTGTGGCCGCGCGACTCTGCCGCCCCTGGGGCCAAACTCATTTCGCCTTGAGCCGAGCCCTTTATGGCTGAACACCTGGGGGGGACCGCTCCCATCCAAACCGCAGCGCCCAAGACTGCCACTGTACAGCCACTGCTTCTTTCGCATGGCACCTTGTTGTGCCGCAACCTGGCCAACACCCGGCGCTTTTACGAGCGGTTTTTGGGCTTGCAAGTGGTGCGCCATGCCAAGCCGGCCATGATGGTGCGCCTGCACTCGGGCCTGTACATCGTGTGCGTGTGCATAGGCGAGAACGTGCCCAACCAGCACGTGCTCACCCATTGGGGCCTGAATGTGGCCACCCGCGCCGAGGTCGATGCCGCGCATGCGGCCGCGCTGGCCGAGCAAACCACCCATGGCATTCGCAAGATCCAAAGCGTTCGCGAACGACACGGAGCCTACGGTTTTTATTTGCAAGACCTGGACTTCAACTGGTGGGAAATTCAGCACGAAGAACGCACCATCAACCATTTTTTCAACGGCGGTGACCGCTTTGGCGACGACGTGCAAGCCACGGAAAGCGCCGATGGCCATGAATGAACACCCCAACCCGTCTCTAAGGAAACCATGAACACCTATAAATTGCTCAGTTACAGCGCCAACAAATTGCCCCGCGCCGGGGTGTTGGTGGGGGAGACGGTTTACGACGCGCAAAAAGCCACGGGTGTGGCGGCCCACGCCAGCATGTTGGGCCTACTGGCCGATTGGGCCGCTGCCAAGAAGGCACTGGCGGCTTTTGAAGCC
>RFNL01000018.1 GCA_009927195.1 Betaproteobacteria bacterium
CTGCACATCATCAACTTTGCGCACGGCAGCATGCTGATGCTCGCCATGTTCGGTGTGTATTACCTGCTCATCAAACTGGGTATAGACCCTTATTTGTCCTTGTTTATCACGATCCCGGGCATGTTTCTGCTCGGCTATCTTCTCTATCGCTTCATGATTGGTCGTCTGTCCTACGGCAAGGATGAAAACATCCTGCTCATCACCCTGGGTCTTTCTATCCTCATCGAGAACCTGGCTCTGATGTTTTTCAAGGGCGACTCGCGCACCATTTCCATGTCCTACAGCGACCAAATGTTTGAGGTCGGCCCGCTGCTGGTGGGCTTGCCCAAGCTGATTTCTTTTGTCGCAGCCATGGTCATGTGCGGCCTGCTCGGGCTGTTCATCACGCGCACTGACATCGGACGATCGATCCGTGCGGTGGCCAAAGAGCGCACCGGCGCCCGCTTGGTGGGCATCGATGTCGAGAAGGTGTTCGCAATCTCCTTCGGCGTCGGTCTGGCGACATTGGGGGCCGCCGCTTCCTTGCTAATGCCGATCTTCTATGTGTCGCCGACCACCGGTCATGTGTTTGTGATGGTGGCATTCACCGTGGTGGTGCTCGGCGGCATGGGCAGCTTTCTGGGTGCAGTGCTTGGCGGCTTGATCGTTGGCCTGACCGAATCCTTTGGCGGCCTTTTCCTTGGCGAGAGCCTGGGGCAGATCGGTATCTCGCTGATCTTCATTCTGATCTTGCTGTTTCGGCCCTCGGGCCTGTTCGGAGATAAGCGATGAGCGCCACCCGCCCATCCTGGCTGCTGCATGGCCTCCTGTTGCTGATTGCGCTGGTTTTTCCGCTGCTTTTTAGCTCGCCCTTCATGGTCAATTTCGGCGTGCTGGCCCTTTTCTATGCCTTTATCGGCCAGTCCTGGAATATCGCGGGCGGTTTTGCCGGCCAGCTGTCTTTTGGCCACGTGGCGTTTTTCGGTGTCGGCGCCTATGCCTCGACCATGGTGCAAATGCGCCTGGGCTGGAACCATTGGCTGGGTCTGCCAGTCTCTGCTCTGGCTGGTGCGGCAGCCGGCTGGCTGATAGCGGTGCTTCGTTCAGGGCAGGCCTAAAGGGCTCTTATTTTGCGCTGATCACCCTGGCGTTTGCCGAGGTTTTTCGCATCGTCGCCAATTCGGTGGAGGTCACCGGCGGCGGTCTGGGCATGCTCATTCCTATGAAACAGACGGTGGCCAATTTCCAGTTTGGC
>RFNL01000017.1 GCA_009927195.1 Betaproteobacteria bacterium
GGGGTTTGGTGCAGTTGGCCAGCGTGGAATTCAAAGCAACTGTGACGCCGGCGGCGGTAGCGGCCACCGTCTTTGAGGTATTGATCCAATGGCATGTGGTCCCAATGGGGCAGCAAGGCCATGAGTGCGGCGAGCTCGCAGCCAACCCAGCGCGCCGTGTTGGCTGGGTTGACCACCGCATAGCCTTTGTGCGCCAAGGCCTGGTCCAGCGCCGCCAAAGGGGTGTCGGGCGGCCTCATTGCGACAGGCTGGCCAAGTCGATGCCTTCGTGTTGGGCCACCATTTCCAAGGCGGCTTCAAACAAAGCACGGGCCGAGCCCGACACAGAACTCAGGTAGGCGTGGATGTGCGCGTCTTCATTGGACTTGTTCAGGCAATCGTGGCTGTATTGCTCAAAGCTGGCCAATTGGGCAATGATTTCAGCCACATGGCGCGGGCATTCGCACAGCACATCGCTGGAAATGCCCGCCACCCGCATGAGGGTCATGTCGTTGAATTTGCGCTGGGGTATCAAGGTGCCGGTGCCAGATCCCAGCGCACTTTGTGCCGGGTCGATCAGCAGCACGGCATTGACCAGGTCCGCCAAATCGGCATCGCTGATCGGGTCTCGGCGCACCATAATCCCGCAGCGTTTCATCGCTTCAATGATGGGCTCTTGCCCAAAGCGGTACAGCACGATCACCTGAAGCGCGCCATGTAATTCGGCCAAGCGGTGGATGTCGACTTGAGCGCCCACATCGAGCGAATTGCATTGGACGAGCAGAATTTGTGGTTTTTGGTGAAGGGTGCTTTCCAGCGCTTGGCCCAGGGTGCTGAAGATATCGATCACTTGAAGGGTGTGGTGTTGAAAGACCGAGGTGAATTTTTTGGACTCGATGCGGCTGGCAAGGGTCAGGCCCACCACGGCCATGGACACCACGCCGGCGCAGTGAGGGTTGGGCTGGTTTCTTTGATTGGCCGACTGCTGCTTTTGCAACAAGTCATTGAGGGCCGTGCACGAAAGGGTGGCGAGTCGGCTGATGCTGTGGCCGTTTTCGGTAAGCCTTTTCAGCAGCGTGGCCTTCAACACATCTTCATCGGTGTAGAGCCGATGTTTGCCTTCCGATTTGTGAGGGGTGAAACATTCGTAGCGGGCCTCCCAAATGCGCAAGGTGGGTGCAGGCACGCCGCTCAAGTTGGACACAGCCCCAATTTTGTGCAGCGGCAGGAGTTGGTTTTTCATGGTTTTGGCCTCGATTTGAATAGATATTGAACAATTAAATAAAATTATTTTCAGTTATTGTATAGATAAAATCAATATGGTGTTAAATTTACGGTTCCAAAAAGCCCATAGGAGTGGTTCATGTTGAGTTCCCGTGCCATACAAGGCTTGAAAATCTTTGCGTTGATTGCCAGTCCCCAAACTGGCCAAGCGGTCAGTTCCAAACAACTGTCTCTGCAACTGTGTTTGTCGGTTTCTTACATCGAGAATTTGCTCAAAACCCTCAAGCAAAACCATTTGGTCGTTGCCAACCGCGGGCCGGGCGGCGGTTACCTGTTGCACAAACCTGTGGACAAACTGTCGGTTTGGGATGTGGTGAGGTGCTTTGACACCGAGGAGGAAACGTGCCGCGAACGTCCCACCCCAGAGTTCGCCAGTTGTCTGGAAATGGGCCACGCCTTGGAGCGCATCAAGCAAGATTTTTTACGCCAACATGCCGTCACCGAGATCGTGAAAAAATCCCCACCCATGGTGCAACAGCACGCGGTGCGGCAAACCTCAGGCCTGTTCAAACCTTTGGCCAAACAACCACTGCCCAAAGCGCCCAACTCGGTGTTTGATTTGCCCAATTTCACAGGTTTAATGGCTGCTTGAGTCGGGGAGGCCATGAAAATCTCCTACATGTTGGTCAACCGCTCGGGCAAGGGTCGCCGCATACCCCCGGGAGATGCATGGCAATGGATACACCATGTGGAGGACGCGGCGCAAATGAAGGCCGTGTTTTTCAAACTCAAAAAAAGAATCCGTGAGAACCGGCTCAGCCTGGCCAATTTGCGCTTGGAGCAACGGGCTTCAGACGATGATTTCTTGGAAATGGCCCGCTTTGAATACAAAGGCCCG
>RFNL01000113.1 GCA_009927195.1 Betaproteobacteria bacterium
GATGCCCATGGGCCGCAAGGCGAGCGCTTCATGCTGGACCAACCCTGGTCCATGCTGTTGCTCGACGATGCGCGGGTCATCCACGAAAGCACACCCATACAGCCTTTGCAAGACGGTGCCCACCGAGACACCTTGGTGCTGACCGCCCGCGAAGATGCATTCCAAGGGCCAGGCCAAGCTGAGCCCCGCCCAGGCGCTGGTGCGGCATGACGGCACCCCATTGCCCCGCCACGCCAGCGGCAGCCTGGGAGCGGATACGGGCGGTCAACCCGGCCGACTACGCGCGAACCCGCAATGCCTTGGATGGCGCGGTGTCCGGTTTGTCCCCCTACATCACCCACGGTTTTGTCAGCCTGCGCGAGGTGTTTGAAGGGGTGGCGCAACAGCACCCACTGAACCCGCAGGACAAGTTTGTGTTTGAACTGGGCTGGCGGGCCTACTTTCGGCATGTGTGGCAACACCGAGGGGATGGCATCTTCACCGCCTTGCACAGCGGCCCCTTGCCCGAGCACCACTACAGCGGCCGTGTGCCAGACGACATCCGGCAAGCCCGCAGCGGCGTGAATGCGATCGACATGGCCATATGCGGCCTCTACGACAGCGGCCACCTGCACAACCATGCCCGCATGTGGTTGGCCAGCTACATGGTGCATGTGCGCAAAATCCATTGGCGCGCGGGGGCCGATTGGTTGTATGGCCACCTGCGCGATGGTGACCTGGCCAGCAACCACCTCAGCTGGCAGTGGGTGGCTGGCACCGGCAGCACCAAGCCCTATTTGTTCAATGCAGACAATGTGGCCCGCTATGCGCCCGCGCCGTGGCACAGCCCGGGCAGTGTGATCGACACCAGCTACGAAAGGCTGGCCCAAATCAGCCTGGACCCCAACCACAGGGCCACGACCACTTCCCCCGCTGCGCCCCACCGGCCAGCCACCACCGAACCAAACCTTTGGAGCGCACCGCCCAGCCCATGGAAGCATGAGGCGCCAGATGCAGCGGCGCTCGCCCACCGCCAGGTTTACCTGGTACACCCATGGAGCCTGGGTCCCTTGCCCAGCGATTTACCGGCGAACAGCTTGGTGATTGGCATCTCGGTGTCAGACTTTCACCAAGCATGGCCCTGGAGCCAGCTGCGTTGGGACTTTGTGGAGCAGCGCATGGCCGATGTGGTGGCGCTGCGTTGGCACGGTTCAGCCCAGGCCTTGCAAAGCGCGCTGGCCCATGCCCAGAGTGTGCGGTGTGTGGCCGACCCGCACATGGACCGGTACTTGCCACCGGGGGTGGTGAGCCCCTCTGCGGCCCCATTGTTTGCGCCGGTCGATGGTTTGTGCAGCTCTTTTTCGAAGTGGTGGAAACACGCGGCCCTGGGCTGACCCGGCCCAACAAGCCGGTCAGAACAACAGCTTGACCAGCCCCAGGCAAATGACCGGGAAGCACAGCAAGAGCACCACGCGGATGGCATCCCAGACCAAAAAGGGCATCACCCCTTTGTAGGTTTCGGACATGGGCACTTCTTTGGCCATGCTGTTGACCACATACACGTTGAGCCCAATCGGCGGCGCGATCATGCCAATGCTCACCGTCATCAGCACCAAAATGCCAAACCAAATGGCTTTGCCCTCGGCATTGAGGCCCCACAAATCCAAGCCCATGATGGCGGGAAAGATCACCGGGATGGTCAGCAGCAGCATGGACAACTCGTCCATCACACAGCCGAGCAACACGTAAAGCACCAACACCATGATCACAATGCTCAGGTCGGGAATGGGCAAGTGGGTCACCCATTGGGCGATCATTTTGGGCATTTCGGTCAAGGCCAAGGTGGCGTTCATCATGTCCGCCCCCAGAAAAATCATGAAGACCATGGCGGTGGTGTCGGCGGTACTGAGCAAGGCACTTTTCAGGCCCTCGGCATCGAGCTCGCGCTTGAACAAACCCGCCAGCAAGGTCATGGCGGCCCCCACGGCCGCCCCTTCAGTGGGTGAAAAAACCCCCCCATAAATGCCCCCAAACACCACGGCAAACACCAGGGCAATCGGCCACACACCGCCCAAGGCCACCCACTTTTCGCGGCCCGTGGTTTTGCCGGTGGCAGGGGCCAGATCGGGCTTGAAGTACACCGACAAAGCCACCACCAGGATATAGCCCAGCATGGCCAAGATGCCAGGCACCATGGCCGCAGCAAACAACTTGGCAATGTTTTGCTCGGTCAAGATGGCGTAGACCACCAAGGGAACCGAGGGGGGGATCAAAATGCCCAAAGTGCCCCCGGTGGCCAAGGTGGCGGTGGCCAAACGACCGCTGTAACCATGGCTTTTCATGTGGGGGTAAGCCACCTGGGTGATGGTGGCCGAGGTGGCCACCGAAGAGCCGCACACCGCGCCAAAGGCACCGGCGGACAACAGCGAGGCCATGGCCAAACCCCCGCGCACATGGCCCACCAGGGCTGACGCGGCTTTGAACAAATCGCGGCTCAAGCCACCTTGCGAGGCAAATTGGCCCATCAACAAAAACAAGGGGATGACGCTCAGCTCATAGACCGTCAAACGGGCCACCGCATTGCCCTTCAAAAAATTCAAGGTGGCTGCGGTATCGGTCATCAACCAATAACCAAACACCCCCGGAATGAACATGGCAGCGGCAATGGGCATGCGCACCGCCATCAGCACGATCATGGCGATGAACATCACCACACCGACTTGGGTGGCCCAGGCACTCATGCGGCTTCCTGATTCAAGGGGGTGGTCCAATGGTCAATGGTTTGGGCCAGCGCAATCAATGCGCTCAAAGCCAAACCAGGGGCCAGCGAGGCATAGGCCCACCACATGGGCAGGCTGATGATCATGGTGGTCTCACCGGCTTCGCGCACCGACACAGCCCCCACCGATGTGCGCCAAGCCAAAAACCCATACATCACCGCCAAAGCCAAGCAACCCACGGAGTCCATGAAGCGCAAACTGGGCTGAACTTTTTTGGGTGAAAAAGTCCACCAAGATGTGGCCGCGTTGCATTGGCACCAGGGCAGGCACATCGAGATGGCCAGGGCAATGCCCATTTGGGTGAGTTCCACATCGCCCGAAATGGGCGACTGGAACATGGCCCGCATGCAAACACTGGCAAAGGTCATGAAGCCGGTGAGCAAGGCCAAGCCTGCACCGATCACACCGAACCAACGGCTCAGCGGGGTGAACCATGCAGCCATATCAATCCCGAGGCATGCGCATCATGGGATCTGTGGCCTCATTCACTTGGTGGTGCTGTGCTTTTTGATCAGGTCGCGGGCATCTTGCAGCATTTGTTTGCCGGGCAAACCTTTTTTGTCCATGTCGCTGACCCACTCGTCATACAAAGGTGCCGAGGCTTGGATCCACTTGTCGGTTTCGGCAGGCGTGACCTTGATGAAGGTGTTGCCCCGATCGACCGCCGCTTTGC
>RFNL01000016.1 GCA_009927195.1 Betaproteobacteria bacterium
GCCACGATGGGCTGTGGGCAGGCCCGCATGGCCTTGACCAAGTCGCCCGTCATGCGGGTGAAGTTCATCAACTCGGGCATGCTCATCTGGGTCAAGGGGCCAATGATTTCATGCACATCGCCGCCCGAGCAAAAGTTGCCCCCCGCGCCTTGCACCACCACGGCGCGCACATCGGTGGCGAAACGCAAGGCGTTGAATCGATCGCGCAGTTCTGCATAGGAGTCAAAGGTGAGCGGGTTTTTACGCTCAGGCCGGTTCAAAGTCACCGTGGCCACACCCTCTTGAAAGGCCCAATCGAAATGGGTGGCCGAAAGCCCGCCCTGAGCGCTGTACTGCGCGTGCATGGGGTTGGGGGCGGTCATGTAATGGTTCATGGTGTCTCCGGTTCGGGGCTTGGGTGAACTTGCTGTTTGACCCGCCCAAGCAGTTGGTAAAGGGATTTAATTTCTCGTTCGTTCAAGCATTCGAAGGCTGCCATGATCCATTGCTCATGCTGCTGGGCCATCTCTTTGAACGTGGTTCTGCCCTTGAAGGTGAGCCGGATGCGCCAAGCGCGGCGGTCCTCGGCCACATCGAGCCGTTCGACCAGGCCCTCGCGGGTGAGTTGATCGGTGATGGCGGTGACATTGCCGCCCGTGACCATCATGCGGCGCGACAACTCGTTCATCTTCATGCCATTGGGCGCGCGCTCGAGTTGCGCCATCAGGTCAAAGCGTGGCAAGGTGGTGTCAAACTGATCGCGCAACTGTCCCCGAACCTGCTTTTCAATCAGCTGGGTGCAGGTGAGCAAGCGCAGCCATAGACGCAGGGAATCGGGATGCTCGTTGTGCGCGCGGGCCTCTAAATCCATGGCAATGGTCAGCGAGTCGAATGCAAATTGCGATAGAGCTGATCGCGCCCGCTTTCATAGGCGCGTGGCCACAGCACATCGCGACTGCCCAATTTGGCGGCCTCGTGCAAAGTCCAAGCCGGATTGGCCAGGTGAGGCCGGGCCACGGCACACAAATCGGCCCGCCCGGCGGCAATGATGCTGTTGGCATGGTCGGCTTCGCTGATCGCGCCCACCGCCAT
>RFNL01000015.1 GCA_009927195.1 Betaproteobacteria bacterium
TTGTAGATCTGACCCAGATCCACCACGGTCACGCCATCCAAGGGCAGCGGCCGACTCATCTCATTGCCCCTTGAACTGGGGCGGGCGTTTCTCGGCAAAGGCTTTGGCACCTTCGCCCACGTCCTCGGTGTTTTGCAGGATGCGCCCGACCATGCGCTCCCAACGCAAACCGGTTTGCAAATCCATGTCGCGGCTGCGAATGGCCAGTTCCTTGGCTGCTTGCACCGCCAGCGGGGCATTGGCCGCAATGCGCTTGGCATAGGCGTATGCCGTGGGCAATAAATCGGCCATGGGCACCACTTTGTTGACCAGGCCCCAGCGCTCGGCCATGGTGGTGTCAAAGGTGTCACCGGTGAGCAAAATTTCCATGGCAATGGCATAAGGCACTTGGCTCATCATGCGCTGAGTGCCGCCATTGCCTGCAATCACACCGCGTTTGACCTCGGCCAGGTTGAATGTGGCATGGGTGGCTGCAATGCGGATGTCGGTGGCCATCATCAAGGTGACCCCGCCGCCCAGGCAATAACCATTGATGGCCGAGATCACCGGCTTCCAAACTTCCAAGCCCCGGTTGAGCAACTGATCGGCTTGGGTCATCCACATCTCTGACATGGGCGTGGGTGAGGTGATGAAGCTTTTGATGTCCGCGCCTGTGGTGAACGACTTTTCCCCTGCACCGGTGACGATGGCCACGCGAATGGCGGGGTCATCGCGCACCGTCATCCAGGCTTTGGACAAGCCTGCATAGTGCTCAGCATCCATGGCATTGAGGCGCTCGGGGCGGTTGATGGTGATCAGGGCCACGCCCTCATCAGAGACGTTGAAATCAATCGACATGGGTTTCTCCTGTTAAGGTGTCAAGCACGCAATGCGCCCAGCATGTCGCGGGCAATGACCATGCGGTGCACTTCTGAGGGGCCTTCGCCAATGCGCTTGATGCGCATTTCGCGGTACCAGCGCTCCAGAGGCAACTCCTGGGCCACGCCCATGCCACCTAATATCTGGATGCAACGGTCGACCACGCGGCCAGCGGTTTCGGTGCCGTAGACCTTGGCCACCGATGCGTCGACTTTGATATCGCGCCCCAGGTCGGCATTCCAAGCGGCCTGGTAGACCAGCAAACGGGCGGCGCGCAGCTCCACCTCGGAGTCGGCCAGCATCCACTGAATGGCTTGTTTGTCGGCCAAATGGCTGCCAAAGGTTTTGCGCTGGCGCGCCCAGTCCATGGCAATGTCCAGTGCGGCTTGGGCGATGCCAAGGGTGGCCGCTGCATAAGGCGGTCGGGCATGCACCAACCATTCTTCGGCAAAGGAAAAGCCCTTGCCCTCCTCGCCCAGCCGATCCTCGATCGGCACTTCGTAATCGTTGAAATGCACTTCATACGGTGAGTAAGAGCGGATCACCGGGATTTTGGACAAGCTGATACCGGGCTTGGATTTATCCACCACAAAGCTGGTGATGCCATCGCGCCCTTTGCTCTCACCGACCCGGGCAAACACAATGCCCCAATCGGCCATGCCTGCGCCGGAAATCCAAATCTTGGTGCCATTGATGACGTAGCGATCGCTTTTGCGCTCGGCCCGGGTTTGGATGGCCCGACCCGGATCGGAGCCACCGCTGGGCTCGCTGATGGCCACAAAGGCTTTGGTGCCATTGGCCACGTCCAGACGGGCAAAGCGTTGCTGGTGTTCGGTGCCTTTCCAAATGAC